>DAHUXL010000150.1 GCA_027307195.1 Rhodanobacter sp.
AGATCGGTACCAGATGGCCTTCACGCAGGCACTGCTCGAACGCATCGTGCAGCTGCTGCGGGGTCAGTGCGCCTTCGCCCGCGTCGAGGTACTGGTCCATCATGGTTTCGTTGATCTCGACGACCTGGTCGAGGATGCGCTGATGCGCTTCGGACAGCGAAGAAAAATCGGTGGCGCCTTCGCTGTGGAAAAAGCAGTCCAGCACGCGCGTGCCACGTCCGGCGGGCAGGTTCACCGGCAGGCATTCGTTGCCGAACTCCTCGCGCAACGCATCCACCACGGTAGCCAGGTTGGCGCCGTCGAAGTCGATCTTGTTGACCACCAGCATGCGCGCAAGTCCGCGCTGCTTCGCATGCATCATCATGCGTCGGGTGCCGTGCTCGATGCCGTTGATCGCGTTGACCACGATCGCCACGGTTTCCACCGCGGCCAGCGCGGCCAGCGTGGCGCCGCGGAAATCGGCATAGCCTGCGGTGTCGATCAGGTTGAGGTGGCAGTCGTCCCGGTCCAGATGCGCGATGCAGGTGTCGATCGAGTGTACGCGGGCTTTCTCTTGGCTGTCGGTATCCGACACCGTGTTGCCGCGCTCGACCGTGCCCGGTGCTTGGATCGCGCCGCCGGCCAGCAGCAGCGCTTCGAACAGCGTGGTCTTGCCCACGCCGGCGTGACCGGCGAGCGCGATGTTGCGGATGCTTTCCGTGGTGTACGACACGATGCGACCCTCCCATGACTGGGCGCAGTTCGTGCCGGCATGGACAACGGCGCCGCACGAAGCCGCGCGTTGGCGACCGAAGTGGCGGGCCGTCATGGTCGTCCGTGAGGGCGGTCATGGCGGAGTGGCGCGTAGCACCACCCGCCTAGACTTGAGCGAACCGCCGATACGGTCAAGCTGCAGTGCGGGGAACCGGCAGCCTGTCGCGGCGGTCTGTAGTGCGCGCACAACTCGCGCAGACATCCGCTGGCCGGTGCGTCGGGGTTCAAGCGCCACCCGGCATCCTGCCCATCGTCACCCGAATCCCAGGAGGTATCTTTATCGCCCGCCCGCTGCAGGTCGCACATCAGCGCCAGTCATGGCCGAGCCAGGACCTGCCAGGCCAGAACCCGTCAGGGTCGGATCAGCCGGATGGCGGGCTGGCCCCGCTGGAAGGCTCGAACCGGACGCGGCTGCGGCAGCGGCGCTGGCGCGAGCCACGGCGCGAGGGCCGGACGCACTGGTTGGCGCTGGCGGTGGTCGTGTTGCTGCATGTGCTGTTCGTGGTGGCGATCTGGTACGGCATGCGGCCGCGGTTGATTCCCCTGATCGCGCCACGAGCGGACGAGGCATTGCAGGTGCGTTTCATCGCACGTGCACCCACGGCGATGGCCGAGCTGCCGCCGGCGCAGGCGCTGCCGCCGCCACCGAAACCTCAGGCGCGGCCCAGGCCGCCGGAGCCGGTCGCGAAGAACGCCATGACCATCCAACTGCCGACGCCCAGGCCGGTCCCCACGGCGCGACTGTATGACGAGCAAGGCCAGCCATTGCTGCCGGCAGCGGCCACCAGTGCGCCCGTGCCCGGCTATGTGCAGAACCTGCCCCAAGGCGATGCGCACGTCATGCAGCACAGCGATCCGATCAAGTACAAGGCGACGCGCTTCGAGCAGTATTTTCCGCCGCCGGATGAAACGGCCGGCGGCGCGGCGGTTCGGCATGTGGTCGATGCAGTGTTGAAGTCGAAGGACGTGAACCTGCCTGGTGGCGTGCATCTGAAATGCATGACGGTGCTGGGCATTCCGACGCCGAATTGCATCAACCCACCGGCACCGCCTTCGGCCAAGGACGGCGACGAGCGCCTCAGCATGGCGCCGGCCAGACCACTCGATGGCGAAGCGCACGCGCTGAAGCCGCCCGGCGTGGAGGCGTGCATCGCGATGTATCGTGCCGGCAAGCCGCTGGCGTGGGGTTGCCCGGTCGATACGCCGAATCGTGCGGTCGACGCTGAACTGCATGAGCGTGCCGCGGGTGCCACCAGTCGCCCCTGAGGGACACGCGAAAACACGCTTGCGCCCATTACACTGACGGCATGCCCCGTCCGCCTTCCGATCGCCCTGCCGGCCGTTCATCCAGTGAGCCACCGTGGTTCGTCATGAACCTGCCGCAGGCGGCGGCAGCTCCCGTGTTCGTCATCCAGCCGCGCACCCATGATCGACCGCGCGAATTCGGACTGCACGTGGCGGCGGCGGTGGGCGCGCTGCTGGTGCACCTGATCTGCCTGTTCGCCTTCATCCTCGGTCCGGCCTATGAAGTGAAGCCGCCGCCGGAGCCGAAGCTGCAGGTTCTGCAGGTGCGTTTGATCGAGCCGTCCGAACCGCCACCGCCGCCACCGGTGCGTGGCACCCCGCCGAAAGAGCTGGGGCCGCGGCATCGGGGTCGCAGCAGCCAGCCCGCGCCGAGCAGCGAGCGCAGTGCATACACGCAGGCAGCGGTGGCGGCAGCACCGGCACCGGCCGCCGCCACGCCGGTGCTTGCCAAGGTCGCGAAGCCGCATGCGCCGACCCCGAAACCGGTGGCCGCGCCACCGCCGCCGGTGAGCCTGCCGAAGCCGGCGCCGACTCCCGAATTGCAGGCGATCCCGCTGGCCGGCGAACCGCCGCCGGTGGTATTGCCGACGCCGACCATGCAGCCGCCGGTGCCACCGAAGTTCCAGCCCGAGTCAGTGCGCAAGCCGCAACTGGAAGGCAACCAGCCGCTGTCGCCACCGGCCTCGCTGGCACTGCCGGAGGTGCCGCCGCAATCACGACCGCCGATCAACCCGAGCAGCATCGCGTTGAACACCGAGGTGCCGAAAACCACCGCGCCGGCCAGCGTGGCACCGGCCCGCGCGGAGGTGGCCGCCGCGCCGCCGGTACCCGAGTTGCAGCCGATTCCGCTGCCAGCCCAGCCAGCGCCGAGCGTGAACCTGCAGACGTCATTGAGCGCGCCGACGCCGACGGTGCCGAATGAGAAGCCGCAGGTGCAGGCGCCGGCGGTCGACGTGGCCGAAGCCGAACTCGAGGCAGTGCCCTTGGCGCCCGCGCCACCGGCACGTACCGAGGCGCAGGCGCCGAGCGTGAAAATCGAGGTTGCGGATACCGCGCGCACACCGGCCATCCAGCCGTCCATCGAGCGGCCACCACTGAGTGCGCCCACCGCGATCGCAGCCGCGACCACGCCAGCGACCACCACGGCAAGCAAGCCGGCACAGTCATCGTCACCGGCCACGACCGAACAGGCCGTCGCGCACGAGACCAGCCCGAGCCCGGCCGAGCTCAGCAGCGCGCGCGACGTCAGCAGTGCACCCAACGCCACGCCGCAAGGCAGCGATACGGCTACGCCAGGCGAGGCCAATGGCGTGGTCGCCGCACCGGAAGCCAGCACCGGCAAGAGCACCGCCGCCGCATTGCCAAAAACGGGGCAGGGCAGCGACCAGGGCAGCACCGGCAAGCAGCAGGGTACGGGTCAGCCCGGCGGCAACCAGCCCGGTGCCGACCAGGGCGAGAAGCACGGCGAGCTTGGCGAGTACGTGCAACTGAAGCCGCGCGGCGATACCGCAATCATGAGCCACGGCACGCCGAACATCGGCTATCAGCCGACCCGCTTCGATCAGGACTGGACTCCCGAGGGCGAGAGTTCGATCGACACCGCGCTGCGTCATGCCGTGGAAAAAACCACGGTCAAGCACACCTTCCATCTGCCGCGCGGCGTGCGCGTCGAATGTGCGGTGATGCCTCTGCTGCCGATGTCGCTGTTCGGCTGCAAGAACCCCGATCCGCCGGCCAAGCCGCTCGATGCGAAAGTCTACGAACGCCTGCATCTCGCACCCGCCAACCCGGTGGCGTCGCCCGCGCCCGCGGCGAGCAGCGCCGCTCCGACGCCGATGATCAAATTCGACAACAGCGCCGAATGCGCCGCCGCCCGCGTCGCCGGCGGCCCGCCGCCGCCCGGTTGCGAAGGCATCGTGCTGCCGGTCAAGCCGGCCAGCACGCCCGCGTCATCGTCCAGTTCGTGGGTGCCAGCCAGCGACCAGTTCCACTGAGGCGAACGCAGCCGTTGCGTTCAACCGCGATCCAGCGGACTCAGCACACCATGCCCGCCGCGGTTGAGGACGTGCGTGTAGATCTGTGTCGTCGCCACATCTTTGTGGCCTAGCAGTTCCTGCACGGTGCGGATGTCGTAGCCGGCTTCCAGCAGATGCGTGGCGAACGAGTGGCGCAGCGTATGCGCACTCACCGGCTTGGCGACCTCGGCGGCTCGACACGCCGTCTTCAATGCACGCGAGAGGATGGCGTCGTCGAAATGATGCCGGCGTTCGATGCCGTCACGCGGATCACGGGAACGTTGTGCTGAAGGGAACACATACTGCCAGCCGATTTCGCGTGGGGCATTCGGATATTTGCGTGCCAGCGCATGCGGCAGCCATGCCGCGCCGAAACCTGCAGCCAGATCGGCTTCATGCAGCAGGCGGGCGCGTTCGATTTCACGGAGCAACGCTTCGGCCAGTGACCGCGGCAGCATGGTGCGCCGGTCCTTGCCACCCTTGCCATCGCGGATGGTGATTTCGTTGCGCCCGAAATCCACATCCTTGACCCGTAGCCGCAGCGCTTCCATCAGGCGCATGCCTGTACCGTACAGCAGACTCGCCAGCAGCCAGGGTCGCCCGTCCATTCTTGCCAGCACGCGTGTGATCTCGTCGCGCGAAAGCACGGTCGGCACATGCTGCGACCGCTTTGCCCGCACCACGCTTTCCATCCACGGCAGTTCAATACTCAGCACCTGCTTGTACAGAAACAGCAGTGCCGCCAACGCCTGGTTCTGGGTTGTGGCCGCCACCTTGCCCTGAACGGCCAGCTGCGACAGAAACCCCTCGACCTCGGCTTCGCCCATATCGCGCGGATGCCGCTTGCCATTGGCCAGAATGAAACGACGGATCCAGCCCACATAAACCGTCTCGGTGCGGATGCTGTAATGCTTCAACCGCAACACGCGCCGCACCTCATCCAGCAACCGCGGCGCAGCCGGGCCATCGACCATACGGTTTATTCCTCCACTTCCGGGGTCATAAGACATAGCGCCTCGATCCGTGAGATATGCGAAGGCCATCCTTGCCCGTTCGCAGCGCATCGACCATCCGATAAACCCTTGTCTGCCCGTAGGATTCGCTCGCTTGACGCAGGGCAGGCGAAAGCTGAACATCCAGTGCATATGCCCCGATGTGGGGTCTAATAAGCGTTAG
>DAHUXL010000075.1 GCA_027307195.1 Rhodanobacter sp.
GCTGCACCAGCGCATCTGGGTGTGCTGAATCTGGATACGCATGGGCGGGTGAGCCTGCACCTGATCGAAACGCATGGCATTCGCGTGGATGGCCAGCCGGCGACGGTGTCGACCAGCGAGCTGCGCACGCAAGGCGATACGGGCAAACAGCAGCCTACCCGCGTGAGTTTTGGCAGCAGCTATCTGTATGTGGTCGAGAACGGCACGCAGCGTGGCCTGCGGGTGAAAGACAACGACGCGCCGCTGCGTACGCATTTCCCGGGCTTCGATTATTTCCCGGTCGATCCGTCATGGCGGATCGAGGCGGACTGGGTGCCGTTCGAGAAGCCGCATGCGCTGAAGATGGCCTATGTCACCGGCACCGAGAGCGATACGCCGATCGCCGGCAAGGCGGTGTTCCAGCGCGACGGACACACCTACGAACTGTTGCCGCTCGACGAGGATGGCCAGTTGTTTTTCGTGTTCACCGATCGCACGGCCGGCAAGCTGACCTATGGTGGTGCGCGGTTCCTGTATGCCGCGGCGCCGAAGAACGGCAGGGTGCTGCTGGATTTCAATCTCGCGCAGAACCCGCCCTGCGCGATCACGCCGCACGTGGTGTGTCCGCTGGCACCTCCGGAGAATCGGCTGAAGCTGTCGGTGACGGCGGGCGAGAAGAAGTTTGTTGGCGGTGGGCACTGATCGCTGCGTCCAGCAGCGATCGAAATCAGATATGAAGCCCTGGCTTTTGTTTGTTCAGAGTCCCTTGAAGGCAGCCTTACGTTTTTCGAGGAATGCACTGGTGCCTTCGCGCATGTCCTCGGTGGAGAACGCCAGCGCGAAACCCTGAGTCTCGAACTCCAGACCTTGGTCGATCGCGGTCTCGCCACCCTGCAGCACGGCGTCGAGAATGCCGGCGGCGGCCAGCGGTGCGGCGGCAGCGAGCTGGTCGGCCAGGGCGTTCACCGCGTCGTCCAACGCCTCCGGCGCGACCACGCGGGTGACGATACCCAACTCGTACGCACGTTGCGCAGTGATCGGTGCGCCAGTCAGGCACAACTCCAGCGCGGCGCCGCGACCAGCCAGACGCAGCAGGCGCTGGGTGCCGCCGAAGCCGGGGATCAGGCCGAGGTTGATTTCCGGCTGACCGAACTTCGCCTTCTCGCTGGCCACACGCAAATGGCAGGCCATCGCCAGTTCCATGCCGCCGCCGAGCGCGAAGCCCTGGATGCGCGCGACCACCGGCTTGCCGAGCCGCTCGATCGAGCTCATCAGGCGCTGGCCGGTGCGCGAGAAGCCCTGCGCCTGCACCGACGTATAGCCGTTCATTTCGGCGATATCGGCGCCAGCGACAAAGGCTTTCTCGCCGGCGCCGGTCAGCACCACGGCGCGCACGGCGTCATCTTGCGCGGCCTGCGCAAATGCCAGGGTCAACTCGTTGAGCGTGTCGCGGTTCAGCGCGTTGAGCTTGTCGGGGCGGTTGACGATGATGGTGCGCACCGCACCGCGTTTGCTGATTTCCAGGTTGCGATAGGCCATGAGCGGCTCCCGATGGATGCAAGACCGCGATGGTAGCAGCGGGAACCTTTGTCACTGCAGGGTTTCTCAAGCCACAAGCACCATCGCTGCACGAAGCCGGCGAAGCGCTTAGGATGATCCGTCAGGATCGAATGTCGAGATAGGGAAGGCCCGGTGGAGAAAGGCATGACACATGTGCGTGGCGGGTTGCTCGGCATGCTGCTGTTGCTGGGCGGCGTGGTGCATGCGCAGAGCCCTGTGCCGGCAACAGCTGCCCCGGTGAGGCCCGACAAGGCGAAGTTGTCGTATGCGATCGGCTACCAGATCGGCAGCCAGTTTGCGGACGGCAAGCCGGACGTTGACATACCCATGCTGTTGCGTGCGATCCAGGACGCCTACGCCAAACGTCATCCGAGCGTGTCGATGCAGGACATGCGCCTGCAACTGCAGCGACTCGATCAGCAGATGCACGCCGATGCGCTGGCCGAGTTCAAACGCATCGCCGCCGCCAATGCGCGCAAGAGTGCCGACTTCATGGCGCGCAACCGGCAGCAGCCCGGCGTGGTGCAATTGCCCTCGGGTATCCAGTACGCCGTGTTGAGTCGGGGTTCCGGCACGGTCAGTCCCACAGTGACCAGCGTGGTGACCGTGAACTATCGCGGCATGCTGATCGACGGCACCGAATTCGACAGCACCTGGGCGCACGGCGCGCCGGTGAGTTTTCCGGTGAACGGTGTCATTCGCGGCTGGCAGGACGTGATCCCGCGCATGCACATAGGCGATCGCTGGAAGGTGGTGATTCCGCCACAGCTGGCTTATGGCGGAGACGGCATGTTGCCGCGGATCGGCCCGAACGAGGCGCTGGTATTCGAGATCGAACTGCTCGACATCAAGTCCCCGACCGACAAGCCCTGATCAAGGCCGGTGGTAACATGCCGGAGCATGTCGAACGCCTCGAACCCCGCCGCATCGCTCCCGCTGACCCCCTGCATCGGCATCTGCCGGCTGGACGGGCGTGGTTATTGCGTGGGCTGCCAGCGCACCGGTGAGGAGATCGGCCGCTGGCGCGCGATGAGCGATGCGGAGCGGCTGCATGTCATGCAGGTGATCCTGCCGAGTCGTGAAGTGTCGTGATGGAGACAGTAATCAACGCGCTGCTGCCGTTGTCGGTGCCACCGAGTGGGCCGGGCTGGAATCACGCGGACATGACCGAGCTGCTTGGCAACTCGCAGCGTCAGCCGGCGGCCGTGTTGCTCGGTTTTCGCGAGGGTGTGCAGCCGCGGCTGGTGCTCACCGTGCGCACCGATCATCTGCAGTCGCATGCCGGTCAGGTGGCGTTTCCCGGTGGCCGTAGTGAGCCGGCCGACGGCAATGCACTGACCACCGCCTTGCGCGAGAGCGAGGAGGAGATTGGCCTCGATCGCGCCCTGGTGACGCCGCTCGGCTACCTGGACTGCTTCGAGACCATCAGCGGCTTCTGCATCACGCCGGTGGTGGCGAAGATCGCGGCCCAGGCACAGCTATACCCGGCGCCGGACGAGGTGGCAGAAGTATTCGAGGTGCCGCTGGCCTTCCTGCTGGAACCGGCGAACCTGCGCCGCTACACCATGGAGTTCCGTGGCCATCAGCGACCGATGGTGGAGTTCGTCCATGGCGGTCATCGCATCTGGGGCGCCACCGCCGCGATGCTGTTCAACCTGCTGCAGAGGATGGGACGCACATGACGCTGAAAGCCACCTTGATCGACGCCGCGGAACTCGCTGCGTTGCCGCCGCACGAGGTGCTGATCGTCGATTGCCGTTTCGATCTGGCCGATCCGGGCAAGGGAAGCCGCGATTATCTGGACGGCCATATTCCCGGCGCCGTGTTCGCCAGCCTCGATCACGACCTGTCCGATCTGTCGCGTCAGGCCGAAGGCCTGGGCAGGCATCCGTTGCCGCTGGAGCCGGCGTTCAACGCATTATTGTCGCGCTGGGGCTGGCAGGCAGGCATGCAGGTGGTGAGTTATGACGCCGGCAGTGGCGCGCTGGCCGCGGCACGGCTGTGGTGGCTGTTGCGACTGGTCGGCGTGCGCGAGGCGGCCGTACTCGATGGCGGCTATGCCGCGTGGCTGGCGGCGGGCTTGCCGGCCGAGTCCGGTGCGGCCACCGCGCGAACCGCCACGCAAGTTTCTCTCCGTTACGACGCGAGCCAGGTGCTGCTTGATCATGCCGCGCTGCTGGGCGGCGCGTCGCGCCAGTTGCTGGACGCACGTGCGGCACCGCGCTATCGCGGCGACGTCGAGCCGCTGGATCGGATCGGGGGCCATGTGCCTGGTGCGCTGAACCGACCGTTTGCCGACAACCTCGGCAACGACGGGCGCTTCAAGCCGGCTGCGCAATTGCGTGAGGAATTCACTGCTGTGATCGGTTCGACTCCACCATCGCAGGTGGTGCATATGTGCGGCTCCGGCGTCACTGCCTGCCACAACCTGCTGGCGATGGAGCATGCCGGGTTGCATGGTTCACAACTGTACGCGCCATCGTGGAGCGGCTGGGTCAGTGATCCGGCGCGGCCGGTCGCCAAGGGCTGATCTCGCAGAAGCCCGCCAGCGGGCTCCTGCAACGTGATCATTTTTTCTCTTTCAGTCGCGCCACCAGCTGCTGCAGCACCGCCTGCGTCTGCGGATGGAAGAACGCATCAGTGAAGTCTTCCAGCGGCAAAGCATCGAGATCGGCGTAAGCCTCGGCGAGGTCGGCACGCGCCAGCGTGCGGGTGGCGAGCATCGCGTGCGCCGGCAACGCCAGCAATTCACCCAGCCAGTGCAGTGAGCGCGTGGTGACCTGGTCGACGCCGGTGAGTTCGTCGACGAAGCCGCAGGCCAGTGCCTGGGCCGCATCGATCATGGCGCCGGAAACCAGCAACCGTTCGGCGCGGTAGGTGCCAACCACGCGGCGCAACGCGAGCTGGATCGCCTCGGGCACGATCAGCCCCACCTGCACTTCGTTCAGGCCGATGCGGTACGGGCCTTCGGCCATCACCCGGTAATCGCAGAACAGTGCCAGCACCGCGCCGCCGGCCGGGCTGTGACCGGTGATTGCGGCGACCAGTGGAACCGGCGAGCGGGCCAGGGTGCCGCACAACGAGAAAAATTCGCGCCAGTACTCGAGTACGCCAGTGCGATCGCGCGCCAGCAGCGCCGGCACGTCGACGCCGGCGGAGAACAGTCCCTGCGTGCCGGACAGCACGATGCCACGCACGCCTTCGCGCACACTGTTATCAATGGCAGCATGCAGCGCGCGCAGCAGTTCCAGGTTCAGCGCGTTGACCGGCGGTCGTGCCAGCTGGATCTCGCGGATGGCGTTGTCGTGGTTGGTGATGTTGAGCATGGAAAACTCCGGCGCGGATGATTTACGGTTGAGGATTGTCGGTATCGGTCCAGCTGTAACGCACGGCATAGCCCAGCGTGGCCTTGCCGTTGGCCGGCACCTCGATGCGGAATTCCAGCGTGTCCGGGGTCTGCTGGCTGGGCTTGCTGCTGGAGGAAGTCAGCGTCCACTGCCGCCAGCGCGACGGGTGTTCGCGCACGGTTACCGTGCGCGCGCTGTCGCCCGCATTGCTGAGGTCGATGCGGAACGCTTCGTCCATGGTGCGGCCGGCCTTGTCCACGCTGAAGCTGGTACGCGTGCGCTCGGCGCGCAGGTCAAAGGCGGTCCCCAGCGTGATGGTCGCGTCGCTGCCTTTCGGGGTGTCGTTGATGCGGCCTTCGCCGATGAACTGTGGCGTGCCGTTGCGGTCGGCGGTGAGCACGCGCAGATAGCCGGCCGGCAGGCTGTCGAATGCCTTCAACTTCAGGGTGCTGATGATCGCGCTGCCGCCGCCCTGGCTGAAATCCCGGTTCAGGATCGGCTGCTGCGGCTGGTAACTGCTGCCGTTTTCGTACAGCGCGGTACGCTCGCAATCCAGTGCGCGGCTCGCGTACAGCGGCACCTGACTGACGCTGCCGTCGGGCAGGTCGACCGCCGCGGGCAGGGCGTAGCTGCGGTAGTCGCCGATGCTGTCCTGCTGCGGCATGTCGGCACTCGCGGCCTTGGCATTGAAGCCACGCGCCGTCGCCATCATCGGGCGTGGCGCTGATTCCTTGGCCATGTTCGGCTCGCCGGCGATCAGGGTCAGCTGCGCATCGCGCCAGTCGCGGCCGCTGCGATTGGCGATGCTGGCGCGCGATTCGAACTGCATGCGACAGGCCGGGCCGGATTGCAGCGTCGCCACGTAGGCAGCGCGCCAGCCGAGACCGGAGGTGGGATAGCTGAGTACGGCCCTGGTCTGGCCGGCGCGTGTGGCCTCCACGCGCAGGCTCAGGCTGGCACCGGTCGGGAAGTCCGCGCCGCTGGTGCGCACGGCCGCATAGTTGCTGACCAGGGTGGTATTGCCGTTGTTGTCGCGCACCAGCAGGCCATCACCCGCCCGCAGCAAGGTGCCGCTGGCCAGCGGCAGGCCGCCGGCGCCGAGCACGTCAACGGTATGACCGGTCAATCCGGTCAAGGCCGCGTTCGCGCCCTGCGCCAGCAACAGCCGTTGCGAGATCACCTTGGCATCGCCGCCCGGAAAGCCCAGGGCCAGCGCTTCGGGATCGAGGAAGCCGGGCAGGTCGCCGATCACCACATCGTGCGTGCCGGCAGCCAGGGTCAGCGCACGCTGCTCGCGCACCACCGCATAGCCGTCATCCACATTGCCGCCGCCGTTGCTGGCGTACAGCGCCGCACTGTCGCTGCGGTACAGGGTGAGCGAGGTGGTGTCGGCGGCATGTGCGGTGGCGCTGGCCAGAGCGGCGAGGCAGGCGAGGGCAAGGGCGGGGCGATGTGCTGTCGTCATGAGGCGCATTCCATCGTAGGGACCGGAACGCCATCATAGCGACGGCCCGTGCATGCCGTGCGTCGATGGCATCACTGCGGACCGAAGAGTGTCGGCATCCACGCCGGTGTCTGGGTCAGGACTGTCCAAGCACCTGCAGCATGGATTCACTATCGTGGCACGATGATTCCCTGCAGGTGGCCCGAACATGCCCGCATCCTCGACGATCGATATCACACCTGCCCGCCTGCCGGACGACACAGAGCTCGTGCGCGAGCTTTTCATGGAATACATCGACAGCCTCGGCATCGATCTCTCCTTCCAGAACGTGGGCGCGGAGCTGGCGCAACTGCCCGGCAAGTACGCGCCGCCACGGGGCGTGATCCTGATCGCGGGCGATGGCGCGGGATCGGTGCTGGGTTGCGTGGCGTTGCGACCCTGGTCGCAGCCGGGTGTGTGCGAGATCAAGCGTCTCTACGTGCGGCCCGCGGCGCGTGGACAGGCGCTGGGGCGGCGACTGGCCGAGACAGTGATCGCCTGGGCGTCCCGGGCCGGCTACGTGCGCGTGCTGCTGGACACCCTGGCCTCGATGCAGGCGGCCCGGCAACTTTACGCTGCGCTGGGTTTTCGTCCGGTGGCGCCGTATTACGACAATCCGGTGCCAGGCACGTTGTACATGGCGCTGGAACTCGAGCCGGAGGATGCTTAGGCGGCGATCGCCCAACCTGCGCGGAAAGCGGCGGGAGTCATGCCGAACGTCTTCACGAATTCGCGGTTGAGATGGGCCTGGTCATAGAAACCCGCGTCGAGTGCTGCATCGATGATAGGTACCTGTTTGCGCAACAACGCCTTGGCCTTGTGCAGGGTCAGCAGGACGTGAAAATTGTGCAGACTGGTGCCGGTTTCGCGGTGGAACGCGCGCGCCAGATGGCCGGCGGAAACCGCGCAGGCCTGCGCGAGCGCCTCCACGTCGGTGTGCAGCGAAGGGCGTCCGGCCAGCAGCGCTCTGGCCTGTGCGCCCAGTGCGTTGCGGGAGCTATCGGTCGTCGAGGTGTTCTTCGTGGCGGGTCGCACGAAGCGTGAGGTGAAGGCCCAGCCGCTGCCATCCACCGGCTCGAAGCGGTGGATCATCCCAGCGGGCACCACGATGGTGTCCCCAGCGACAACCTCCCGGCAGGTCGTGGGAAGACGCAGCCGCGCCCGGCCCGCCAGCATCTGCACGATTTCGTCGCCGGTGTGGAAGTGCGGCCGGAAGCGCCATGCATGGCGTGCACCGGTGATCGTCTCGAATCCGCTCGGGCTGAGCATGAACGAAGTACGGGCAGCTGCGGCGCGCATGAGCGGGCTATCAGGCTAGGCGGTGGCGACGCGTATCGCTTCGAGCAACGGCACCGGCTTGCCGCTGGCCGGGTCCATCCACACCATCACCACGTGACCGTCGCAATACGGCTGATCAGGATGTTCGGCGTCGATCACCCGATGCGCGATGGTCATCGAGCTGTTGCCCACCCGCTCGCAGAACAGCTGCACCTGCAACTGCGCTGGCCAGGCGATGGGGCGGCGGTAGTTGATCTGGCTGGCGGCCATCACCGGCATCGCGTGATCGTCGAACCACGGTCCGGGCACGTGGCTGAGCCACTGCAGCCGGGCCTCCTCCAGATAGGTGAGGTAATTGGAATTGTTGACGTGGTTGAACGCGTCGAGGTCGCGCCAGCGCACGCCGAGCGAGGCGACGTACAACGGCGTATCGCTGCCGGCTTTCGGCGTGATCCCGGTGGCATCGTTCGCAACCGGAACGGCGGCGGACGTGGCTTGCGTCGTGGACTTGCGTGGACTCATGAACTTTTCTTCTTCCCGCTTCCGCGCATCGGCTTGTACTTGTCGGCCGAGGCGATGTGCTTGGTGGCGGCCTTGACGCGCTTGGCGGTGCCAGGCTTTTTCGGCTTGGCCGGTTTCAGGTGCGGTGCCAGGAAATGGCCGGTATGCGATTCGGCGCTGGCCGCCACGGTTTCCGGGGTGCCGGCGACCAGGATGCGACCGCCGCCTGCGCCACCTTCGGGACCGAGATCGACGACCCAGTCGGCGGTCTTGATCACGTCGAGGTTGTGTTCGATCACCACCACGGTGTTGCCCTGGTCGACCAGCTGGTGCAGCACGTCGAGCAGTTGCTCGATGTCGTGGAAGTGCAGGCCGGTGGTGGGTTCGTCGAGGATGTACAGGGTGCGGCCGGTGTCGCGCTTGGACAGCTCCTTGGACAGCTTCACACGCTGCGCTTCGCCACCGGACAGCGTGGTCGCGCTCTGGCCGAGCTTGATGTAGTCGAGACCGACGGCACGCAAAGTGTCGAGCTTGCGCGCAATGGTCGGCACGTTCTCGAACAGCTTCAGCGCATCTTCCACCGTCATGCCGAGCACGTCGGCAATCGTGTGTCCCTTGTACAGGATCTCCAGCGTCTCACGGTTGTAACGCTTGCCATGACAGACGTCGCAGGGCACGTACACGTCGGGCAGGAAATGCATCTCCACCTTGATCATGCCGTCGCCTTCGCAGGCCTCGCAGCGGCCGCCGCGCACGTTGAAGCTGAAGCGGCCCGGCGTATAGCCGCGCGAACGCGCTTCCGGCACCTGCGCGAACATCTCGCGCAGCGGGGTGAACAGGCCGGTGTAGGTGGCCGGGTTGGAGCGTGGCGTGCGGCCGATCGGCGACTGGTCGATATCGACGACCTTGTCGAACAGGTCCATGCCGGCGACGGACTTGTACGGCGCGGGCTGGGTGCCGGCACCATTCAACTCGGTGGCGGCGAGGCGGAACAGGGTGTCATTGACCAGGGTCGACTTGCCCGAGCCGGACACGCCGGTGACGCAGGTGAACAGGCCGGCCGGAATGGCCAGATCGACATGCTTCAGGTTGTTGCCGCTGGCGCCTTTCAGATGCAGCCATGCATCGGCGTCGGCGGGCTGGCGGCGTACGGCCGGCACTTCAATCGCGCGCGCGCCGGACAGGAACTGGCCAGTGACCGAGTGTGGCGAATCGAGCATGTCCTGCACCGTGCCCTGCGCCACGATCTCGCCGCCGTGCACGCCGGCACCGGGGCCGATATCGAGCACGTGGTCGGCCATGCGGATGGCGTCCTCGTCGTGCTCGACCACGATCACCGTGTTGCCGAGGTCGCGCAGGCGCGTGAGCGTGCCAAGCAGGCGTTCGTTGTCGCGCTGATGCAGGCCGATCGAGGGTTCGTCCAGCACGTACATCACGCCGACCAGGCCGGCGCCGATCTGCGAGGCGAGCCGGATGCGCTGCGCCTCGCCGCCGGACAGCGAGTCAGCCTGACGATCCAGGGTGAGGTAGTTCAGGCCGACGTCGTTGAGGAATGTCAGTCGCTCACGAATCTCCTTGACGATCTTCACCGCGATCTCGCCGCGCCAGCCGGTGAGCTTGAGGTCGGCGAAAAACGCCAGTGCGGCATCGATTGAGCGATGGGTCAGCGAGGGCAGCGCGTGGTCGGCGACGAACACGTTGCGCGCCGAGCGGTTCAGTCGCTGACCTCCGCAGTCCGGGCAAGGCTGGTCGCTGATGTACTTGGCGAGTTCCTCGCGCACGGCGGCGGATTCGGTTTCCTTGTAGCGCCGTTCCAGGTTCGGCAGGATGCCTTCGAACGGATGCTCGCGGGTGACCTTGCCACCGCGTTCGGTGATGTAGCGGAATGCGATCTTGTCCTTGCCGCTGCCGTAAAGTATGGCCTTCTGGACGTCCGCGGGAAGCTTGTGCCACGGCGTGTCTACGTCAAACCCGTAGTGCGCCGCCAGTGACAGGATCAGCTGGAAGTAGTGCGCGTTGCGGCGGTCCCAGCCGCGCACCGCGCCGTTGGACAGCGGCAACTCGGGATGGCCGACCACGCGCGCCGCGTCGAACACCTGGGTCACGCCCAGGCCATCGCAGGACGGGCAGGCGCCCACCGGCGAGTTGAACGAAAACAACCGCGGCTCCAGTTCCGGTAGCGAGTAGTCACAGACCGGGCAGGAATAGCGCGAGGACAGCATCTGCTCGGGGCCACCATCCATGTCGGCCAGAATCACCAGCCCGTCGCCGAGACGCAGTGCTGTCTCGAACGATTCGGCCAGCCGCTGCTTGATGTCGTCGCGCGGACGGAAGCGGTCGATCACCACTTCGATGGTGTGCTTCTGGCGCAGCGTCAACGATGGCACGGCGTCGAGATCGAACACGGTGCCGTCGACGCGGGCCCGCACGAAACCCTGCGCCCGCAGTTGGTCGAACACCTGCACGTGCTCGCCCTTGCGCTCGCGGATCACCGGTGCCAGCAGCATGAGGCGCTTTTCCGGATCCAGCGCCAGCGTGGTGTCGACCATCTGACTGACGGTTTGCGCCTCCAGCGGAATGCCGTGGTCGGGGCAGCGTGGCGTGCCGACGCGGGCATACAGCAGGCGCAGGTAGTCGTACACCTCGGTGATCGTGCCCACGGTGGAGCGCGGGTTGTGCGAGGTGGATTTCTGCTCGATCGAAATGGCCGGCGACAGACCTTCGATATGGTCGACGTCGGGCTTTTCCATCATCGACAGGAATTGCCGCGCATAGGCCGACAGCGACTCGACGTAGCGGCGCTGGCCTTCGGCGTAGATCGTGTCGAAGGCCAGCGAGGACTTGCCGGAGCCGGACAGGCCGGTGATCACGATCAGTTTGTCGCGTGGCAGGTCGAGGTCGATGTTCTTGAGATTGTGCGTGCGTGCGCCGCGGATTCGAATAGTGTCCATGACGCCGGGATATGGGGGAGAACCTTTACTATACCAAGGAGTTTCGATAGTTCATTGAAACAAAGCGGCGGAATCTGCAACGCCGCGGTTCCGCTTGCTGCGGTGGCTATGGCTTAATGCGGAGCCAGCCGCCATCCCGGCGGTTGCCAGATGGCTTGATGGGAGAGATCGCCATGCGCAAATGGATCGGGATTGCGGCAAGTGTTGTACTGGCCTTGGGTACGTCGAGTCAGGCCGTCGCGGCGATGGCGCCGCCGAGCGAGGCACAGGTGAGGCAGTTGTTTGAGGTGCTTCATATGGATCAGAGGATGATGCAGATGGGGTCACAGATCACCGGGCTGATGGGGCAGGCGGCACCGTGTGTGCCGGCGTCCTACTGGCAGGGCTTCATCGACGCCAACACCGCTCACGAGCTGCTGGGCCGCATGGTGCCGATCTACCAGAGCCATTTCACCGCCGAGGATGTCGCCGGCCTGCTGAAGTTCTACCAGTCGCCTCTAGGCCAGAAGGTGATCACCGAGATGCCGCTGACCATGGCCGAAGGCATGAAAATCGGTCAGCAATGGGGTCGTGAGCGCGGCCAGGCGATGGTCCGGCAGCTACAGCAGAACGGTACCCTGGACGCCCAGGGACGCTGCCCGGCCAGCACGGCAGCCAGCGCGCCGCAGCCGGTGCCGAAGTCCGGCCATTAAGGCCCGCAACCCCCGGCCGACGGCGATCCAGGCCGGGTGACGGGTTTGGCGTGGTCAGTATTTGACCAGCGCGCAGGCTGGTCGTTATAATCCGCAGTTCGCCAGACCTGAATGGGTCATGGCGATACCCAAGAGAATAACGACAGAAGGGCATTCCCATGAGTTACGCAGTCATCAAGACTGGTGGCAAGCAGTACCGTGTCATGCAGGGCGACGTCCTGCGTGTGGAGCTGTTGACCGCCGAAGAAGGCGCCACCGTGAGCTTCGACCAGGTGTTGCTGGTCGGTTCCGGCGAATCGGTCACCGTTGGTGCGCCGGTTGTCGAAGGCGCCACCGTCAGCGCCACCGTTCGCAAGCACGGCCGTGCCGACAAGATCCGCATCATCAAATTCCGCCGCCGCAAGCACTACAAGCGTCAGCAGGGTCACCGTCAGCATTTCACCGAAATCGAGATCACAGGCATCAACGCCTGAGCACTGGAGCATTGAGTCATGGCACATAAAAAAGGCGTAGGTTCCAGCCGCAACGGTCGCGATTCGAACCCGAAATACCTGGGCGTGAAGATCTACGGTGGCCAGGCCATCGAAGCCGGCAACATCATCGTGCGTCAGCGCGGTACCCAGTTCCATCCGGGCACCGGTGTCGGTCTGGGTCGTGACCACACGCTGTTCGCGCTGATTGACGGTACCGTCAAGTTTGCAGTTCGCGGCGACAAGAATCGCCGTTTCGTCGACGTCGTGCAGGCGTAAGCCCAGCGCGATGCGATAGCGAAGGCCCCGCTTCGGCGGGGCTTTTGTTTTGTGAAGGAGCCACTCGGTTATCCTTTTTCAGTTATTCCAGAGTGCCGGATCCACACCATGAAATTCGTCGACGAAGCCAATATCAAAGTCCAGGCCGGTGACGGCGGCAATGGCTGCATCAGCTTCCGCCGCGAGAAATTCATCCCGTTCGGTGGTCCCGACGGCGGTGATGGCGGCTATGGCGGTTCGGTCTGGCTGGTCGCCGACGAAGGCCTCAACACCCTGGTCGATTTCCGTCACCAGCGCAGCTTCAAGGCGCAGCGCGGACAGAACGGCATGGGTAGCCAGATGTACGGCAAGGGCGGCGATGACACCACGATTCGCGTGCCGGTTGGCACCATGATCACCAATGTCGATACCGACGAGGTGATCGGCGACCTCACCGGCCACGGTCAGCGCATGCTGGTGGCACAGGGTGGCAAGGGTGGTCTGGGCAATATCCATTTCAAGACCTCGGTGAACCGTGCGCCGCGCAAGGCCACACCGGGTACGCCGGGTGATGCGCGCGAGCTGAAGCTCGAATTGCGCCTGCTGGCCGACGTCGGTCTGCTTGGTTTTCCGAACGCCGGCAAGTCCACTTTCATCCGGGCGGTTTCCGCGGCTACGCCGCGGGTGGCGGATTATCCGTTCACCACACTGGTTCCTAATCTGGGCGTGGTCAGCCTGGGCACCGATTCGAGCTTCGTGATCGCCGACATTCCCGGCCTGATCGAAGGTGCTTCCGAGGGCGCCGGACTGGGCATCCAGTTCCTGCGTCACGTGGCTCGCACCAGTCTGCTGCTGCACCTGGTCGATATCGCGCCGATCGACGGTTCCGACGTGGCCGCGCAGGTACGCGCAATCGAGCTGGAGCTGGAGAAATTCAATCCGGAGCTGCTCGAGCGCCCGCGCTGGCTGGTGCTGAACAAGGCCGACATGCTGGCTGAGGATGAGCGCCAGGCAACAGCGGAGAGGATCATCGCCGAATTGAACTGGACCCAGCCATGGTTCCTGGTCTCGGCGATCGCCCGCGAAAACACCATGGCCGTGTGCCAGCAGGTGCAGCGCTTCTTCGAGTCGCAGCGCGAGGCCAGTGTGAAGCGCACCGACATGTTGCCGAACGACGTGCGACTGCGCGGCGTGGATCCGCAGGGCTGAGCCACCAGCGGTGCGGTCGGGTGTTGCGATACCGAGCGGCCTGACTCAAGACAAAAGTGCGCTGGCCCGCGCCTGCTAAAAAGATCGTGCGGCTTGCCGCTTGGAAAGAACAGCCTGCATCGGAAGGTCGCCGGCGAGGGACTACTTGCATTCATTTTATGAGAATGCGTATCATTTGCTGGTATTTTTTGATACGGAATATCCCATGAAACGTCTGCCGCCCATGGTGCTCGCCCTGCTGCCGCTGCTTGTCAGCGCCGCCGAGGCGCCCAGCTACACGCTGGTACTCAAGGATCATCGCTATCAACCCAGTGTCCTGCACATTCCGGCGCATACCCGCATCAGGCTGGAAGTAATCAATCAGGATCCCTCCCCGGAGGAGTTCGAAAGCAACGATTTTCCCGCCGAGAAGATCGTGATGCCGAACAGTCGCATGAGCCTGTTCATTGGCCCATTCAAGCCAGGTCGCTACGGCTTCTATGGCGATTTTCATCAGCCCACCGCGCAGGGCAGCTTGATCGTGGAGTAGGCATATGTGGGCTGTGGCATTGCTGGTGTTTCGGGAAGTGCTGGAAGCGGCGTTGATCGTCAGCGTGGTGGCGGCTGCCACTCGTGGGGTGGCGAAGCGTGGCTTGTATATCGGTGGCGGCATCGCACTTGGGGCAACTGGTGCGGTGCTGGTGGCCTGGTCGGCCGGGTTGCTGGCCGCGGCGTTCAGCGGGATCGGCCAGGAGTTGTTCAACGCCGGCATTTTGCTGGCGGCAGTGCTGATGATCGGCTGGCACGTGCTGTGGATGTCCAGCCATGGACGTGAGCTGGGGCGACAGATGCAGGCGATGGGCAGCGCGGTGTTGAGTGGCGCAAGCTCGCTGTGGCTGTTGCTGGCCGTGGTGGCGCTGGCGGTGCTGCGCGAGGGGTCGGAGATCGTGCTGTTCCTGTACGGCATGCGCGCAGGCGGCGCTGAGCATTTGTGGTCCGGACTATCGATCGGGGTAGTGGCCGGTGCGGCGTTCGGTTTTGCGCTGTACGCAGGTTTGCTGCGTATTCCGATGCGGCACTTCTTTCGTGTCACCAACGCCATGCTGGTATTGCTGGCCGCGGGGCTGGCTTCGACTGCCGCGCGCTATCTGATCCAGGCCGATCTGCTGCCGGCCCTGAGCCAGCCGCTGTGGGATAGTGCGTGGCTGCTCGGCAACGGTTCGTTGCCGGGACAAACCGCACACATCCTGATCGGCTACGACGCACAACCCGCAGGCATGCAGTTGGTGTTCTATGTATTCACCCTAGTGGCGCTGTGGGTCGGGGCGAAGCTGATCCATGGCGATGCTCCTCCGGCGCGAGTCAGTCCATCGGCGACTGCCCACGCGGATCCGGCACATTGACTGAAGCCTCCGGGCGGCGCGATGCGGGTGATGAAGAAACCGCGCGCCCACATCGACGCTACATGCGAAATACGCCATAACGCTGCGGCTCGATCGGGGCATTCATCGATGCGGAGATTGCCAGCCCCAGCACGCGACGGGTGTCGACCGGATCGATGATGCCGTCGTCCCACAGTCGTGCACTGGCGTAATACGGATGGCCCTGGCGCTCATACTGGTCGCGGATCGGTGCCTTGAACGCCTCTTCCTCGCCGGCCGACCACTCGCCGCCGCGCGCCTCGATGCCTTCGCGCTTGACCGTGGCCAGCACCGCCCCGGCCTGCTCGCCGCCCATCACGGAAATGCGTGCGTTCGGCCACATCCACAGAAAGCGGGCGCCGTAGGCGCGGCCGCACATGGCGTAGTTGCCGGCACCGAAACTGCCGCCGATCACCACAGTGAACTTCGGCACGTGCGAGCAGGCCACCGCGGTGACCATCTTGGCACCATCCTTGGCGATGCCGGCCTGCTCGTATTTCTTGCCGACCATGAAGCCGGTGATGTTCTGCAGGAACACCAGCGGCACGTTGCGCTGGTTGCACAGTTCGATGAAGTGCGCTCCTTTGAGGGCGCTCTCGGCGAACAGGATGCCGTTGTTGGCAACGATGCCGACCGGATAGCCGTGGATATGCGCGAAACCGCAAACCAGCGTCTTGCCGTAGCGTGCCTTGAACTCGTGGAACTCGGAACCGTCGACGATCCGCGCGATCACCTCGCGGATGTCGAACGGGCGGCGGGTGTCCTGCGGAATCACGCCATACAGCTCATCGGCGGGATATTTCGGCTCGACCGGCGTGCGCAGCACAAGCGGCATCTCCTTGCTGCGGTTGAGGTGGGCAACTATGTCGCGGGCGATCGAAAGCGCGTGGGCATCGTTCTCGGCATAGTGGTCGGCCACGCCGGAGATGGACGTATGGACGTCCGCACCACCGAGTGTCTCGGCATCCACCACTTCACCGGTGGCCGCCTTCACCAGCGGTGGACCGCCGAGAAAGATCGTGCCCTGCTCGCGCACGATGATCGTCTCGTCGCTCATCGCCGGCACGTAGGCGCCGCCGGCGGTGCATGAGCCCATCACTACCGCGATTTGCGGAATGTTGAGCGACGACATCCGTGCCTGGTTGTAGAAGATCCGGCCGAAGTGTTCCTTGTCCGGGAACACCTCGTCCTGCAGCGGCAGGAAGGCGCCGCCGGAGTCGACCAGGTAGACGCAGGGCAGGCAGTTTTCCAACGCCACTTCCTGTGCACGGAGATGCTTCTTCACCGTGATCGGGAAATAGGTGCCGCCCTTGACCGTTGCATCGTTGGCGACGACCACGACCTCAATGCCGTTGACGCGGCCGATGCCGGTGATCAAGCCGGCGGCCGGCGCCGCGTCGTCGTACATGCCGTGCGCAGCCAGTGGCGACAGTTCGAGGAACGGTGAGCCGGGATCGAGCAGGGCGCGGATGCGTTCACGCGGCAGCAGTTTGCCGCGGGCCACGTGTTTCTCTCGTGCCTTGGCGCCGCCACCTTCCGCACTGCGGACCAGTTCGCGCTGCAGGTCGTCAACCACTGCACGCAATTGCGCGCTGCTGGCCTGGAAGTCGGGTGAACGAGGATCGATCTGCGAGGCGATGACGCTCATGGATGTGGACTCACGTGTGCGGGTCGCCGGCACGGCGAAACCTCGGATGATAGCGGGCGTCGGGCCGCGACCAAAATCGCCAGTTGGGGGAACGATCAGTGGACGAAAAAAAACGGCCGCACTAGGCGGCCGTTGTTCTGGAAACCACTAAAGGATCAATGACCCTTCATGGCGTCCTTGGCTTTGTCAGCAGCGTCTTTCGCGTTGCTGGCAGCGTCTTTCGCAGCTGTGGCAGCCTTGCTGGCAGCATCAGCAGCGTTGCCGGCAGCGTCCTTGGCCTGCTCCATGGCGCCAGGAGCGGTGGAAGCCGCAGCCGGGGTGGCAGCAGAAGCTGCAGTGGCAGCCTGGGAAGCAGCCTGACCTGCTGCGGAAGCCGCAGTGGCAGCCTGGGTGGCAGCCTGCTCGGTCGCCGTGGTCGGAGCCTGAGCCGCGGCCTGCTGCGCCGTATCGGCAGCTTGCTGAGCGGTATCAGCCGACTTCTGGGCGTCCTGCGCGGAATCCTGCGCGCCATTGCTGCATGCCGCCAACAGCGCGACGAGCGCGGCGGCGAGTAGGGTACGCGTAAACTTCATGGTGAATCTCCTTTGCCGTGGAATGCCGTTTGGCCGTGTATTAATAACGCTTTCGTGGAAATTGCGCCACTTTTTTATAATAGCGCTTCAGCGCGTATTAAAAACCGATTTAGCCAGCCGTCATGTGAAAGACATGAAACGATCGAATATTGATGAGCCTAGTCAGTCGAGGCACTCCACAGCGATGGCGGTCGCTTCTCCGCCACCGATGCACAGGCTGGCAATGCCGCGTTTGAGGCCATGCGTTTTCAATGCGTTGAGCAAGGTCACCACCAGACGGGCACCGCTGGCGCCGATCGGGTGACCCAGCGCACAGGCACCCCCGTTGACGTTGAGCTTCTCGTGCGCGATGCCGAGTTCCTTCATCGGTGTCATCGCGACCACCGCAAACGCCTCATTGATTTCGAACAGGTCGACATCGGCCACCTTCCAGCCGGCCTTGTCCAGCACCTTCTGGATCGCGCCGACCGGTGCAGTGGTGAACCATTCCGGTTCCTGCGAGTGAGTGGCATGCGCGACGATGCGCGCCAGCGGCTTCAGTCCGCGCTTGTTCGCGTCATCGGCCGACAGCAGCACCAAGGCAGCAGCGCCATCGGAAATGCTGGATGAGCTGGCCGCGGTGATAGTGCCGTTCTCCTTGCGGAAGGCCGCCTTCAGGGTCGGGATCTTGGCGATATCGGAGCGACCCGGCTGCTCGTCGGTATCCACCAGCACATCGCCCTTGCGGCCGCTCACGGTTACGGGAACGATCTCGCCGGCGAACGCGCCGTTCTGCTGCGCCGCTTGCGCGCGCTTGACCGACTCGATCGCGAACGCGTCTTGATCCTCGCGGGTGAAGTGGTACTTGTCGGCGCACAGCTCACCAAACACACCCATGGCCTTGCCGTCGTACGGATTGGTCAGGCCGTCCCACGCCATGTGGTCGACCAAGGTGCCGTCACCGTAGCGGATACCGGTGCGTGCGTTGACCATGTGCGGCGCGTTGGTCATCGATTCCATGCCGCCAGCGACCACGACAGTCGCCGAGCCAGCCTTGATCAGATCATGACCCAGCATGATCGCCTTCATGCCCGAACCGCACACCTTGTTGATTGTGGTGCAGCCCACGCTGGCCGGAAGATCGGCACCCAGCGAAGCCTGACGTGCCGGTGCCTGGCCCAGGTTGGCCGGCAGCACACAGCCCATGATCACCTCGCTGACATCAGCGGGGGCAACGCCGGATTGCTCCAGTGCGGCGCGGATGGCGGTGGCGCCGAGCTTGGGGGTGGGAACGCCGGTGAACTGGCCGAGGAAGGATCCGATGGCCGTGCGCTTGGCGCCGACGATGACTACGCTGACATCCGACATGGATAACTCCGCTTGAAGACTGAAGGGGCGCGAACGCCTGACCGATAACCGGCGGATTATCGCAGCCCGTCGCGGACCTCGGCAAACGACGACCATTTCGTGCTGGGCTGCGACTTACGCCCTGGTTCATTGGATTTTCGTTGTGCCAAGATGAGCACCAGGGGTGTATCGCGCGGATCACTGCTTCGGCGATGCAGGAATTGATCGCGATGAGGGGTGCGTGATGAAGGCGTTCGACTCGGGGTTGCGGCATCGTGACATGGCGTGGTTGGTGGCGATGGCGCTGGGTCTCAGTGCTTGCGGCGGTGGCGGTGGCAACGTCAGGCCAACGACCCCGCCGGCGGCACCTGCATCGCCACCCCCGACCACGACGACCAGTCAGCCGCCTCTGGATGCCCAGCTCGCGCTCACCAATGCTAATGGAGCACACGGCCTGGGCTTTACCGGCGCCGGAGTGACCATCGGCGTGGTCGACAGCGGCATCATGCGCAATCACCCGACCTTGGCCGGACGCGTCACGCAGGAATTGATCTATGTCGATCCGGCCAGCAACAACACGGCTATCGACGATGTGGTCGGCCACGGCACCTGGGTGTCGGAGATAGCTGCAGGTACGCCGTTTGCACAGTTTCCCGGCGGCGTCGCACCGGGGGCGTCGCTGGTTTCCGCGCGCATCATCAGCGATGTCGAGCCGAAAGACGATGGGTCAGGTCAGGGGAATGCAGTGACCGCCGCCGATGCCGACTTCTTCGCGCAGACGCTCAATCCGGCCCTGATCACGGCCGGCGTGCAAGTGATGAACAACTCCTGGGGCGGTATCTATTGGGATACCACCAACGCCTCGATCAACCAGGCCTTCGCCCAGGCTTACGAGCCCTTCGTGGTGCAGCATGGCGGTCTGGTCGTGTTCGCCGCCGGCAACGATTCCAGGAGCGATCCCAGCGACATCGCCGCGCTGCCCAGTCTGGCGCCGCAACTGGCAGCTGGCTGGCTGGTCGCGGTAGCCGTCGACAGCAATCACCCGACCCAGCTTGCCAGCTACTCGAATGCCTGCGGCAAGGCGATGAATTACTGCCTCGCGGCGCCAGGTGACGTGGTCGTCCTCGACAAAAACGCCACCACCACCGGCAGCCAGACTTACTGGGCCGTCAGCGGCACCTCGTTCGCGGCGCCGGAGGTATCCGGTGCGGCCGCACTGGTGTGGCAGGCCTATCCGTATTTCAGCAATGACCTGGTGCGGCAGACCCTGCTCGGCACCGCACATGACCTTGGCGCGCCCGGTCCCGATACCACCTTCGGTTACGGCATGCTGGATGCGTTCAAGGCGGTCAACGGACCAGCGAAATTCGACTGGGGCGATGTCACGGTGAATTTCAGCGGCACCTCGAGCTGGAACAACGCGATTTCCGGCGCAGGCGGGCTGATCAAGCAGGGGCCGGGCACGCTCACCCTCGATACCGGGGAAAGTTACACAGGCCTCACTCAGGTGCAGGGCGGCACGCTTGCCGTGTTCTTTTTGAGCAGCCCTGTTGAGATTGGCGCGCAGGGCACGCTGGTGTCTGCCGCAACGCCCGCAAACCCCAGTGGGATAACGATCAGCAATAATGTGACCAACGCCGGTGTGCTTGTGGTGAACCAGGTCAACGCCAGTGTAAGCGGCAACTACGTGCAGCAAGGCAACGGGCGATTGGCGGTATCGCTGGGGTCGCAGCTGTACGTGAACGGCACGGCCACCTTGTCCGGCGGCGACCTCTATGTGTACGGCGCCAATTCCAATTACACGCTCAACTCGCACACGACGGTGTTGAGCGCCTATGGCGGCCTCACTGGCACTTTTTCGGCCCTGGGCACGGCGCCCAGCGTGGCGCTGACCGCCACCGTGAACTACGACGCCAACAGCGCCTGGCTCAACGTGCAGCAGGTAAACCTGAGCCAGGTCCAAGGGCTGCCGTACACCGCCGCCAGTTTCGGCGCCGCGCAGCGCACGCAGAGCGCGTTCGAGCAGATCAATAGCCAGTTGCAGGGGGCCGCCAACGGCGCACCAGCCAGCGCGGGCTTCATCGCCGGAGCCGCGAGTCTGCAACACGCCGTTTCCACCGAGGTCATGCAGCATTCGCTGGAGAGCCTGACCGGGCAGCTGCATGCTGCCAGCGCGGCGATGACGTTCGAGGCGATCGACGCGGGCACGCGCGCTTTGTCCGACCGTTTCGACAGCCTGCTTGATGCACCGAAGGCCGGGGGCTGGACGCAGAGCCTCGGTTATCACGGCGACATGTCGCGCAATGGCTACAGCAACGTCGGCTATGACCTCAGCGGCTGGCTGGTCGGGCAGGATTATCGTATCGGCAGCAACGGCATCGCCGGCTATGCGCTGAGCCAGAGCCACGGCCTGGGCCGCCTGGCCGAAAGCGCGGATCAGGGTCACAGCCACGCACTGGAGGGTATGTTGTATGGCGGCGTGATCCGGGGTTCGTGGTACACGATGGGCCGTTTCGGCATCGGCAGTTATCGCGAAAGCATGCGACGCCAACTGGAACTTGGCGATCAGTTCACCGGTGTGGCCAGCGATGGCAACGGTCGTTACGGCGTGGCTTATGGCGAAAGCGGCTACCGCCTGGCGCTGGGCCGCACGCAGCTCACGCCGTACGTGAACCTGCAGTATGCCCAACTCCGGCGTGACGGTTTCAACGAGATCGGCGCGTATGGCTTCGGCCTGAAATCGGGAGCACAGAGCGCGGCACGATGGCAGGCCGGCGCGGGGTTGCGCGCCACGCAGGACTGGACGCTGGCCGACGGCGCCAGCCTCAGCCTGCAGGCGCACATGCTATGGCAGCAATCGTTCGGCGTGCGCGGCGAAGTTTTCGACGCCAGCTTCAGCGGGATCAACCAGTTCGCACCGGTCGACGGCATTGGCGTGTCGCGCTATGGCGGCGTATTCGGCACCACGCTGGATTGGCGCATGACGTCGCGTGCCAGCCTGCAGCTTGGCTACGACCAGTATCTGGGGCAGCGCCAGCAGGCGAAGATGGCGACGGCGAGTTTTCGCCTGGACTTCTGACGACGCTCGCTGAGGTCAGACCAGCACGACCTGTACGCCGGCATCACGCAGCGCTTTGACGGTTTCGGCCGGGGCGCTGCTGTCGCTGATCACCATGTCGAGGTTCTTTATCGGTGTGATCACCGACAGGCTGCGTTGACCCAGCTTGCTGGCGTCGAGCACGGCGATGGTCTGGCGCGAAACACGG
>DAHUXL010000167.1 GCA_027307195.1 Rhodanobacter sp.
GTTGACCAGCACGATGCGCAGCCGCTCGCCGGTATTGAAATGGATCGGCTTGGCATCGGAGAACTTCACGCCGTCGAACGACCAGATGAAGCGCTCCATGTTGCCGGTCAGGTGCAGCTCGATCTCGCGGTCGGGCTCGCGTGCATCGACCGGTCCGCCGATGGTATGCAGGTCGGCATAGGTCAGCACACGGCGGCCGTTGTCGCGCAAACCGATGCCTGGATCGTCGAGATTGGTGCGTGGCATGTCCACATGCATGTCCACGCCGGGACCGTACTCAGTGCGGGCGTGGCGCACCAACGGGGCAGCGGGTGCCATGCCCGGCATCACACTGTGATCCATGCCGGCCATACCCTGGATGCCGCTCATGCCCGACTTGTCCTTCACGGCCCCGTGAGCAGATCCGGCCATCGTCATTGCCCCCATCATGTCCTGCATGGCGAGCCACTGAACCGGATCGGGTCTGGGCACTTCTGCTTCCATGCCAGCACGCGGTGCCAGGGTGCCGCGGGCGTATCCCGTGCGGTCGATCGACTGGGCGAACAGCGTATAGGCGCGCTCGTCCTGCGGCTCGACGAGCACGTCGTAGGTTTCCGCTACCGAGATGCGGAATTCGTCGACCGACACCGGCTCGACGTCCTGGCCGTCGGCCGAGATCACCGTCATCCTCAGTCCCGGAATGCGCACGTCGAAGATCGTCTGCGCCGAACCGTTGATGAAGCGCAGGCGGATCTTCTCGCCGGGTTTGAAAATGCCGGTCCAGTTGCCGGCCGGCGCCGCACCATTCATCAGATAGGTATAGGTGTAGCCGGAGACGTCACCGAAATCGGTTGGATTCATGCGCATCTCGTTCCACATCTTGCGCATGGCCAACGCCTGGCTCAGACCCTTCTCGCGCACATCGCGAAAGAAATCCGGCATCGTCGGCTGGGCGAAGTTGTAGTAGTCGCTCTGTTTCTTGAGCTTGGCGTAGATTCGCCCGGGGTTTTCGTCGGTCCAGTCGTTGAGCATCACCACGTAGTCGCGATCGGTCGGGTGGCGATCCGGGCCCGCCGGCTCGATCACCAGCGGGCCATATAGTCCGGTTTGTTCCTGATAGCCCGAGTGCGAGTGATACCAGTACGTGCCTGACTGGCGCACCTGGAACTGGTAGACGAAGGTTTCGCCGGGCGCAATGCCATCGAAGCTGAGACCCGGCACGCCATCCATCCCGGCCGGCAGGATGATGCCGTGCCAGTGGATCGAGGTCGGCATGTGCTGCAGCCGGTTGGTGACGCGCAGGGTGACGGTGGTGCCTTCCTTCCAGCGCAGGATCGGCCCGGGAATGCCACCGTTGATGGTGGTCGCCAGCCGCGTCTTGCCGGTGTAGTTGACCGGCACCTCGACGACGTCCAGCGCAAAATCGGTACCGCTCAACACGGTGGGATGGCCCGGGCTGGTCAGCGCCCAGACGTTCGAAGGCCGCAGCAGGCCCAACCCGGCTACGGCACCGCCGATGGCGACTCCCTGGACGAAACGACGCCGGGACAGATCCGTCGGTGGCGGGGAAAACATGTTCATGGACTCTCTCCAAGGCACGCGATACCAAACGTGTCGATATCAGTCACAGCCGATGGCCGCGATCGTTGACGCGCGGCCATCGCAAGCAAAGCTCATCGAAAACGAGGAAGAGTCAGACCGCCGGCGGTCGCAACGGAGGGGCGGTATTCAACGAAGATGCGCTGCTGGGCGGCGGCATGGCATAGCCGGTGGTGATTGCGACCGAGGTCAAAACAACCACTGCGGCGGGTAGCAACGTGGCACTGCACATCGCAGCACAATGGGAGGTATGACCCGTCATGCCGCCGCAGCAGGGTCGAGATGCCTTGACGGCCACATCGTGGTGACCGTGCTCACTGACCGCCGCGACCGTTGCGTGCATGGGATGGGCATGAGGTACTCCCGTCATGCCCATCGGGGCAGCGGCCAATGAGTTGATGACCAGCATCAGCCACGCCAGCACGCCCGTCACCCGGAGGCAACGTGAACGGGCGAGCAGGCGTAGCGAGAAGGTCATGGAGCGAGCTTAACCGTGTGAGCCGACCCCCTCAACTTTGGTCTGGATGTGGGTTCACACGACTCAAGGTTTGCTGAAGCCCATGTGCAACGTGATCTTGTCGCCAACCTGCAGGTTGGCCATCGACTTCGGAGGGAAGTGCACCGTAAGAGCCATGCCACCGGCATCCACGCCGACGATGCCGGTCTTGGCGTCAACCGAGGTTACCGAGGCAGGCATCATGTGCATGCTGCCGTTCATTTTATGCATCATCTTGCTGTGCATCATGCCGCTTTGCATGGAACCCATGCTGCTTGATGACGACGCTGGCATCCTGGCCCCGGAATCCTGCGCACACACCGCATTGACCGCCAGGCAAAGACCCAACGCTATCGATGCAACGATGATTTTCGGTGAAAAACTCATCATGATGACTCTCCACTTGGTTGGGCAATCGGACCCAGCGGCCTGATCGGCTGCATCGACGCAACGCGTCGAGCGTGCGCCCGTCCACGTGTAGAAACGGTAGAAACCACGTTGGCAATCCATGCGTTTTCCGCGGCCCGCCGCACGGAGCAAGCCGGTTGCCCCTCTATACTGGTGCACCCCGCCCGCCGTGACCGCCATGAATTACCGCCACGCCTATCACGCCGGCAATTTCGCCGATGTCCTGAAACACACCGTGCTGCTCGCGCTGGTCGAGTCGATGCAGGCCAAGCCGACGCCGTTCTGCTACATCGACACCCACGCCGGCAGCGGCGACTACCTGCTGGACGGTTTCGAGGCCAAGAAGACCGGAGAATACAAGGACGGCATCACCCGGCTGCATCCGGCCGAAAAGGTGCCGCCGCTGTTGCAGCGCTGGCGCGCCAGCATCCTTGGTGGCGAAGGCAACGAACAGGGACTGAAGCATTACCCCGGCTCGCCGCTGCAGGTCGCCCGCCTGCTGCGTCCGGACGACAGCGCGCAGTTGTGCGAGCTGCATACGGAAGAAGCTTCCAAGCTGCGCGACCTGTTCCGCGGCAATCCGCAAGTGCACGTGCATCAGCGCGACGGCTACGAGGCGCTGAAGGCGCTGCTGCCGCCGAAGGAAAAGCGCGGCCTGGTGTTGATCGATCCGCCGTACGAAGCGCAGGAAGCCGAGTACAAGCTGATCGAGAAGGCGCTGAAGGAGGCGTTGCTGCGCTGGCCCACCGGCGTCTACGCCGCGTGGTATCCGATCAAGCTGCGCAGCCAGGTGCAGCCGTTCCTGCGCGGCCTGCAGCGCAGCGATGCGAAACGCGTGCTGCGCGTCGAGCTGCTGGTGCATCCGGACGATTCACCGCTGCGCCTCAACGGCTCCGGCATGGTGATCCTCAATGCCCCATGGAATCTCGACGATGTGTTGCGCGAACCGTTGCGTGCGCTGGCCAGCCTGCTGTCGCAGGAGCGTCCGGCCGAAGTAAAGCTGGACTGGTTGCTGCAGGAAGGCGCCGAACCCGCCGCTCCGAGCCCGTTGCCGCCGTCGCGACTGCTGCGTCCGGGTGCTCCGCCGTCGCGCAGGCGCTGATGTCGTGGCACACGCTGTGCTGACGCGGCTTGTTGTAGCGTAACGACCACAGATCACATTTTCATCGCACCGCTTCAGGAGTCTGCCATGCGTACCGACGCCCCTGCTCTTCTCTGCCTGCGCGCCCTGCTCTGCCTGCCCGCCGTGCTGGTCCTGTTGACGATCGTCGGCTGCGCTCCCGCTCCCATCTACAAGGCGACCGCGCAGGCGACGGTCGCCACGCCGTTCCAGGTCGCGCAATCGCCCGAACGCTATGCCGGTGGTGAGGTGATCTGGGGTGGCCGCATCGTCCAGGTGAACAACTTCAGCGACCACAGCGAAATCGAGTTGCTGGCTTATCCGCTGGATGGCTCGCAGCGACCGAAGGCGGGCGACAGTGGCAACGGCCGCTTCATCGTCGTGCTGCCCGGCTACGCGGAACCGCTCGACTACCCCGCCGGTGCGCTGATGACGGTCAGCGGCAAACTCAACGGCAGCCGTGCCGGCAAGGTCGGCGAAGCCGGTTACGTATTTCCGCTGGTCGCCGCGACGCAATCGCACGTGTGGAGCGCCGACGAGATGAACAAGGGCCGCAACAACATCCACTTCGGTCTGGGTGTGGGCGTCGGCATTCACTGAAGCACCCTGCGCCATCGGGCTGCGCAAAATCCTGCGCCACCGCTAGACTGGGCGGCCTCGTTTCCAAGAGTTGAAGCCGCATGTCGTCCGGTCACGCCAACCCCATCAAGGCGATCCTGCTCGCGCTGGGCGCGAATTTCGCCATCTTCGTGACCAAGCTGTTCGCGGCCATCATCACCGGCTCCGGCGCGATGATGGCCGAGGCGGTGCACTCGCTCGCCGACTGCGGCAACCAGGGCCTGCTGCTGCTCGGCATCCGCCAGGCCAGGCGGCCACCGTCCGATGAGTTCCCGCTGGGCTGGGGCCGCGCGCTGTACTTCTGGTCCTTCCTCGTCGCGATCCTGCTGTTCAGCGTGGGCGGCATGTTCTCGATCTATGAAGGCGTGCACAAGCTCACGCATCCCGAGCCGCTGAAGTGGCCGTGGCTGGCGCTCGGCGTGCTGGTGTTCGGCATCGTCGTCGAAGGTATCTCGATGCGCGGCTGCATGCAGGAAGTGAACAAGGCGCGCGGCGACCAAAACCTGTGGACATGGTTTCGCGAAACCCGCTCCAGCGAACTGCTGGTGATCTTCGGCGAAGACCTGGCCGCACTGATCGGCCTGTGCCTGGCCACGCTGGCGGTCGGCATGACCATGCTCACCGACAACCTGATGTTCGATGCCGCCGGCACCATCGCCATCGGTGTCCTGCTGATCGTGGTGGCCGTGCTGGTGGCGATCGAGGTCAAGGCACTGCTGATCGGCCAAGGCATGGAGCCGCGCCGCCGCGACGAACTGATGGCCTTCCTGAAGAGCCGTCCGGAAGTCGCCGAGGTGCTGAACCTGATCACCCTGCAGATGGGTCCTGATGTGATGGTGGCGGTGAAGGCGCGCATGCAGCCGGTCGCCAGCGATCGCGCGCTGATCGACGCGATCAATACCGTCGAGTCGGCGATGAAGGCGGAGTTCGACGATGTGAAGTGGAGCTTTTTCGAGCCGGACCATACGGATTGAATGCTGGATAGGAATGGCTCCAGCTTGACTATCCATTCGGCAGATGAGCTCGGATGCCCGCGTTACAATCCCTGTTCGCCACTCCAGACAACCCACCTATATCCCATGCGCAATCCCCTGCAAGAACAACTGCTCAAAGCCGGCCTGATCAACAAGGCCAAGGCGGCTCAGGTGGTGCGCGAGCAGGCGAAGAATCACAAGGGCAAGACACCGGCACCACCGAGTGCCGAGCAGATCGAGGCGAAACGGCTGCAGGCCGAGAAGGCCGAGCGCGATCGGGCGTTGGCGGCGGAGCGCAATGCGCAGGCGCGCGTGAATGAGCAGCATGTGCAGGTTCGGCAGATCGTCGAGGCGCACAAGGTGAAGCGCGAGGGTGAGATTGCCTACCGCTTCACCGATGGCGACGCGATCAAGGACGTACTGGTCAACGAGGCACTGCGTGCACAGCTGGCCAGCGGCACGCTGGTGATCGTGCGTCACGATCAGGGTTACGAGCTGCTGCCACGCGTCGCAGCCGACAAGGTGCATGCCCGCGATGCGACGATGATCGTGCTCGATCACGGCCGCGCCGACGCAGCTAGTGGCAACGGCGAGGACGACGAGTACTACAAGCAGTTCCAGGTGCCGGACGACCTGATCTGGTAACGCGTCAGCGCTTCAGTTCCAGCAAGTCCCAACCGTTGCCGTACAAATCCTCGAACACCGCCACCGTACCGTAAGCCTCGTACCGCGGTTCCTCACGGAAGTGCACACCTTCGGCGCGCATGCGCTGCCAGTCGCGCTGGAAATCATCAGTGTTGAGCAACAGGAAGACACGACCGCCGGTCTGGTTGCCGACGCGCGAAGCCTGTTCGTCGCCCTTCGCCTTGGCCAGCAGCAGGCGGGTTTCGCTGGAACCGGGCGGGGCCAGCAGCACCCAGCGCTTGCCGTTACCCATGTCGGTGTCCTCGATCAGCTCGAAGCCGAGTGCGCGTGTGTACCAGGCGATTGCCTCGTCGTAATCGGCGACGAGCAGCGCCAGCGCGCCGAGATGCTGTTTCATTTCATGTCAGCCTTGAGTGTCGGCAGCGGACCGAGCTCCGCCTGCAGTTTCTTCGTCAATTTCGCGCGGATCAGTGTGTAGGCATCGAGGATGAAGGTCTCCAGCTCGATCGTGGCGAAACGCTGCGGCTCGGTGATCGATATCCAGTGTGCACGTGCCAGATATGGCGCAGGCATGATGCCGGGCTGGTCGGTCAGTTCGAGGAAGCGCTCATCCGCCACCTTGAACGAGAGCCGGCCACCCTCGCTGCCGTCCGACGGCATCACCGCGAACATCTTGCCGCCGACGCTGAGCACCATGTCGACACCCCATTTGGTGTCACGTGTGACGCCGGGCCAGTGGCGGCACAGTGCTTCCAGCTGGGCGGCGGTGAGGCCGCTGACCTGTTTGCGGGTCATGCCGTGCTCCATGAAAATCCAGCGCGCATTGTGCTGGGTGCTGTCATGGCTGTCTGCCCGGTTGGCCGCATCCCGTGCTGCAGCATGGTTCGCACCAGCGTTTAATTCAGACCCATGCCCGTAGCATCGATCGTCATTGCAAATTCATGTTGCGTTGCACACAATACGCAAAAGTATGGAACGACCATGATCCCAGCCATCGACTTCTCCGCCCCCTCGCGCTTCGCCCCGCTGCCGCCGCGCAGCAGCGAACGTTTCGCCCGCCCGCGCGTGGCGCCGTCGACCGACGGTGAACAGGTGCGTACACAGGATGGACGCGAGCTGGTGCTGCGTGCGATCGAACCCGGTGACGTGGCCGCAATGCAGCGTTGCTTCACCCGCTTGTCGCCGGAAGACATTCGTCGCCGCTTCCTGCACGCGATGTCCGAACTGCCCGCACCAATGGCGCAGCGGCTGTGCCGGATCGATCCGGAGCTCGAAACCGCCTATGTGCTGATGGATGAATCGTTGCAGCCTGCAGAGATGCGCGGCGTGGGCCGGATCTACGTCGACGAGGCCACCGACAGCGCCGAGTTCTCGGTACTGGTGGAACGGGACTGGAGCCGTCTCGGCCTAGGTGCGCTGCTGATGCAGCGGCTGGTCGACGACAGCCGTCGCCGCCGCCTCGCCGAACTGTGGGGTTACGTATTGCAAGAGAACCGGCCGATGCTGGACCTGTGCCGCGAACTGGGCTTCACCCAGCGGATGGTGCCGGACGAACCAGGCACCGCGCTGATTACGCTGAAGCTCTGACCGCGTCACTTGCCCACAC
>DAHUXL010000079.1 GCA_027307195.1 Rhodanobacter sp.
GCCAGCTGACGCTGGTAGCGCGCCTTGGTACCGGTGATGCGGCTCGGCACGATCTTGCCGTTCTCGGTGACGTACTGACGCAGGGTGTTGAGATCCTTGTAGTCGATCTCCTTCACGTCTTCGGCAGTGAAGCGGCAGAACTTGCGGCGGCGGAAAAACTTGGACATGGTCTGGATTCCTATCAGTCGTCGCTGTCGCGATCGTTGTCGTCGCGGTCACGCCCACGCGGGCGGCCCTCGCCTTCACCATCATCGTCATCGCGGCGACGGGTGGACTTGGCGTCGTCCTTTTCCTTCGACTTCAGGATGAAGGACGGCTCGGTATCGGCCTCGTCGCGACGCACGACCAGATGACGCAGCACGGCATCGTTGAAGCGGAAACCCGACTCCAGCTCGTTCAGCGCGTTCTGGCTCACTTCGATGTTGAGCAGCACGTAATGTGCCTTGGCCAGGTTCACGATTGGATAGGCCAGCTGACGACGACCCCAATCTTCCAGACGGTGAATCTTGCCGCCGTCGGTCTCGATCAGCGCCTTGTAGCGCTCGAGCATCGCCGGAACCTGCTCGCTCTGGTCAGGGTGGACCATAAACACAACTTCGTAATGACGCAGGGTCATTGTGGGTTGACTCCTTGTGGATGCGGCCTTGCGGCCTCGCAGCCTCCCGCTGTTGCGGTGAGGCAAGTGTCCTGCCGGCGCAAAAACGAGCGCGGACAGAAGCGGGATTGTACGGTGTCGGCGAACGATCGCGCAAGTCATTGAAAATCATGACCGGGGCGACGCGCCATCCGGTCAGCTGACGGTGAAACTCTCGCCGCAACCGCATTCGCCGGTGGCATTCGGGTTGTGGAACACGAAACTGGCGTTGAGGCCTTGGCGCTGAAAGTCGATCACGGTGCCCTCGACCATCGCCAGGCTCTTGTCGTTGACGATCAACGGCAGCCCGTCCACGTCGACCAGCCGGTCGCCCTCACCGATCGACTCGGCCAGATCCACCACGTAGGCAAACCCGGAACAGCCGGTGCGCTTGACGCCGAAACGCACACCAGCGGCTGCTGGCGTGCCGGCCAGAAAATGGCGCATGCGTTCGTTGGCGGCGGGCGTGATGATGATGGTCATGAAGCGGATCCAACCTCGATAAAACTGCATTGCAGATGCCCGGAAAGTCGCAGCGCGGGCGATGGCTACATTATCATGCCGGTTTGGCCTTGCGCGCCGCGGCGCGCGCGCCGTTCATCCATACGCGCCAATATGCGGCGCATCAGCAGGAGTTTCAACGATGGCCGTGGTCAGTCCGACCTTATTGAGCGTGAAGCAGGCTCTCTCCGGCAAGCTCGAGGCCGGCAGCAAGGTGACGGTGCGTGGCTGGGTGCGCACGCGTCGCGACTCCAAGGCTGGCCTGTCCTTCGTCAACGTGACCGACGGCTCCTGCTTCGACCCGATCCAGGCAGTGGTGCCGGCCACGCTGGGCAACTACGACAGCGAAGTGAAGCACCTCACCGCCGGTGCCGGCGTGATCGTCAGCGGCACCCTGGTGCCCTCGCAGGGCAAGGGCCAGAGCTTCGAGGTGCAGGCAGACGAGGTGACCGTCACCGGTCTGGTCGACGATCCGGAAACCTACCCGATCCAGCCCAAGCAGCATTCGATGGAATTCCTGCGCGAGGTCGCCCACCTGCGCCCGCGCACCAACCTGTTCGGCGCGGTAACACGCGTGCGCCACACCATGATGACGGCGATCCACCGCCACCTCACCGAGCAGGGTTTCTTCTGGATCAACACGCCGATCATCACCACCTCCGATGCCGAAGGCGCCGGCGACATGTTCCGGCTGTCCACGCTGGACCTGGCCAATCTGCCGCGCCTGCCTGACGGCAAGATCGACTTCCGCAAGGACTTCTTCGGCCGCGAGGCATTCCTCACCGTGTCCGGCCAACTCAACGTCGAGGCGTACTGCCTGGCGATGAGCAAGGTCTACACGTTCGGCCCGACCTTCCGTGCCGAGAATTCCAATACGCCGCGCCACCTGGCCGAGTTCTGGATGGTCGAGCCGGAGATCGCGTTCGCCGACCTCGCCGCAGACGCCGATTGCGCCGAAGCGTTTCTCAAGGCGATCTTCAAGGCCGTGCTGGATGAGCGCGCCGACGATATGGCGTTCTTCGCCGAACGCGTGCAGCCGGATGCGATCAGCCGGATGGAAGCGTTCATTGCCAAGCCGTTCGAGCGCATCGATTACACCGACGCGATCACCATCCTGCAGAAGTCCGGGCAGAAGTTCGAGTATCCGGTCGCCTGGGGCATCGATCTGCAGACCGAGCACGAACGTTACCTGGCCGAGAAACATATCGGCCGTCCCGTGGTCGTAATGAACTATCCCGAGGCGATCAAGGCCTTCTACATGCGCTTGAACGATGATGAGAAGACCGTTGCCGCGATGGATGTGCTTGCCCCGGGCATCGGCGAGATCATCGGCGGCAGCCAGCGCGAGGAACGGCTGGACCAGCTCGACCGCCGCATGGTCCAGTTCGGCATCGACCCGATGACTTATGGCTGGTATCGCGACCTGCGCCGTTATGGCACGGTGCCGCATGCCGGTTTTGGCCTCGGCTTCGAGCGCCTGCTGGTCTATATCTGCGGCCTGGCCAACATCCGCGACGCCATCCCCTACCCACGCGCGGCCGGTATGGCCGAATTCTGAGTATCTTGCCTGCCATGTCGTATCGCTTCCCTGCCACCGCTGCCGCATTGGCTCTCGCCGTTCTGCTGGCTGGCTGTCACACCGCCAAAGTGCTGATCCCGCCCAATCTGCGGCCGCCCTCGGAAAACACTGGTGACGCGCTGAAGCAGGCCCAGCAGCAGTTGCTGCAGGCCACGCCGTGCTGCAGCAGCTTTGCCGATTTCTCCTACAGCAGCACGCTGCCGTGGCAGCCGCAGAAGTTCACGCTGGG
>DAHUXL010000185.1 GCA_027307195.1 Rhodanobacter sp.
CTTGAACCAGGTCAGCGTATCGGTCAGGCCCTGCTCGAACACTTCCCAGCCGGTTTCGGTATAGGTCTTGTTCGGCTGGCGCACCGGCACGGCCTTCAGCGGATACGCGTTGGCATCGTGCTTCACCACGGCGCGGGTGTAATAGTTGATGCCGACGAAGTCGACCTTCTGCTTCGTCAGCTTGAAATCGTCTTCCGGAAAATCCGGCCACGCGTCGCCGAAGATTTCCTTCAGCTCGGACGGATATCTGCCGAGCAGCGCCGGATCGGCGAACTGCTGGTTCATGTAGGCGTGCGCGCGGCGGGTGGCGGCGAGATCCTCGGCGCTGTCCGAATGCGGATACTTCGGCTCGATGTTGAACACCACGCCGATATCGTGCTTGCCGTGCGCGCGATACGCCTGGATGCCGGCGCCGCTGGCGCGCATCAGGTTGTGCGCGGCGATCGGCGCCTCGTACTTGCTGCGATGGCCCGGCGCCAGCGCGCCGTGCAGGTAGCCGCCGTCGGTGACCACCCACGGTTCGTTGAGGGTGGCCCAGCGCGGCACGCGGTCGTCCAGCGCCTTGAACATCACTTCGGCGTACTCGGCGAACCAGTGCGCGATGTCGCGGTTGAGCCAGCCACCGCGATCGTCCAGTGCGGCCGGCAAATCCCAGTGGAACAGCGTGGCGTTCGGCACGATGCCGTTTTCCAGCAATTCGTCGACCAGCCGCGAATAGAAGTCCAGTCCCTTCGCGTTGACCCGGCCGGTGCCCTCGGGCAGCACGCGCGCCCAGTTGATGCTGAAGCGGTAGCCCTGCAGGCCCAGCGCCTTCATCAGCTGCACGTCGCTTTTGTAGCGCCGGTAGTGGTCGCAGGCGATGTCACCGGTATCGCCGTTGCTCATCATCCCCGGCGTGTGCGCGAAGCGCTGCCAGATGCTGGGGCCGGCGCCATCGGCCAGCGGCGAACCTTCGATCTGGTAGGCCGAGGTGGCAGCACCCCAATGGAAGCCGTCGGGGAAGCGGAAGCTGGGGCGGGTCATGGGGACACCTGCGACTAAAATGCTTGATGTAAACGATTACATGGGCAGAATAGCCGAATGCTCCGCCGATGTGCAGACAAGCGCATGCTTTCGCGGGACGGCCGTCGCGGCCAAACACACCGGAGATGCCGATGGCCGCCGTACAACTGGACCAGCTGCGCAAGATCTATCCCAATGGCAACGTCGGCGTGGCTGGGGCCAGTTTCGAGATCGCCGATGGCGAGCTGCTGGTGCTGGTGGGGCCGTCCGGCTGCGGCAAGACCACCTTGCTGCGGATGATCGCCGGGCTGGAAACGATCAGTGGCGGCACGCTCAGCATCGACGGTCGGGTGGTCAACGAGGTGGCGCCGAAGGATCGCGACATCGCGATGGTGTTCCAGAACTACGCGCTGTACCCGCACATGACGGTGGCCGAGAACCTCGGCTTCGGCCTGAAGCTGCGAGGGCACAAGCAGGCCGACATCGACCAGCGGGTGGCTGTGGCGGCGAAGACATTGGAGCTGGAAGCGCGGCTCGGCTCGCGCCCGGCCGCACTGTCCGGCGGCCAGCGCCAGCGCGTGGCGCTGGGCCGCGCACTGGTGCGCGATCCTAAGGTGTTCCTGCTCGACGAACCGCTGTCCAATCTCGATGCCAAGCTGCGACTGTCGATGCGGGTGGAGATCGCGCGGCTGCATCGCCAGCTCAAGGCCACCATGATCTACGTCACCCACGACCAGATCGAGGCGATGACGCTGGGCCAGCGCATCGTGGTACTCGACGGCGGGGTGATCCAGCAGATCGACACGCCGATGAATCTTTACGAGAAACCCGCCAACCTGTTCGTGGCGGGTTTCGTCGGCAGTCCGGCGATGAACCTGCTGCGCGGCACGCTGCGCCACGAGCACAGCTGGGTACTGACCACCGCGCACGGCGATATCGCGTTGGGCCAGCCGCCGCAGGCGGCGGCGGCGTGGGAATCGTGGCGCGATTGCGAGGTGGTGCTGGGAATACGCCCGGAGGACCTGCAGCCGCAGGACGCCGGGGATGCCGCATTCAATGCCCAGCTGGAGGTGCTGGAGCCGGTCGGCAACGAGATCTTCCTCAACCTGCGCCATGGCGCGCAGGCGCTGGTTTCACGGGTGTCGCCGCGAGCCTTGCCCGAGCCGGGCAGCACGGTGCCACTGGGTCTGGTGGCGCAGCGGCTGCACCTGTTCGATGCCGCCAGCGGCGCACGGATCGGCGCCTGAGGGCGGGCGGCACTCGGCGGAGTGAGGCATTACACTAAACCCTCTCCTGCGTACGGTAGCTATCCATCCATGGCTCGCATCATCGCTGTCGCCAACCAGAAGGGCGGCGTCGGCAAGACCACCACTGCCGTCAATCTCGCCGCTGCGCTGGCCGCCGCGAAGCGCAAGGTATTGCTGGTCGACTTCGATCCGCAGGGCAACGCGACGATGGCCTCGGGCATCAACAAGCGCGAGATCAAGGCCAGTGGCTGCGAGGTGCTGCTGGAGGAAGTGGAGATCGGCGCGGCGATCGTGCCCACCGACGCGCATTACGACCTGCTGCCGGGCAACGGCGACCTCACCGCCGCCGAGCTGAAGCTGATGGATGCGCTGGCGCGCGAGCATCGGCTGAAGGAACTGCTGGCGAAGGTCTCGGCGAACTACCACACCATCCTGATCGACTGCCCGCCGTCGCTGAACCTGCTCACCCTGAATGCGCTGACCGCCGCCGATGGCGTGCTGATCCCGGTGCAATGCGAATATTTCGCGCTGGAGGGCCTGTCCAGCCTGCTGGACACGGTCAAGGCGGTACGTCACCGGCTGAATCCGACGCTGGAGATCGAGGGCCTGCTGCGCACCATGTACGACGTGCGCAACAACCTCGGCAACGAGGTCTCCGCCCAGCTCACCCAGCATTTCGGCGACAAGGTGCTGCGCTCGATCATCCCCCGCAACGTGCGCCTGGCCGAAGCGCCCAGCCACGGCCAGCCGATCCATCTGTACGACCGCAGCTCGCGCGGCGCGATCGCCTACATCGGCCTGGCCGGCGAAATCATCCGGCGCGAGCGCGCACTGACCCGCACCGACCCGGTCGAAGACATTGAACCGCCGGCGGCAGCACCTGCGCACGGCGACAGCGGTCCGACGCTCAAGGCGCCGGCCGCCAACCATCAGGAATAAAGCATGGCTGCTGCGAAGAAACGTGGATTGGGACGCGGGCTCGATGCCCTGCTCGGCGGCGATGGCGAGGCTGCGCCGTCCGTGCTGGCGCAGGAAGGCGAGCTGCGCATGCTGCCGATCCAGCAGATCCAGCCCGGCAAGTACCAGCCGCGCCGGCACTGGAACGACGAGGCGCTGGACGAACTGGCCGCGTCGATCAAGGCGCAGGGTGTGATCCAGCCGGTGGTGGTGCGCGAACTGGGCAAGAACAGCTACGAGCTGATCGCCGGCGAACGCCGCTGGCGCGCCGCGCAGCGTGCCCAGCTGGCCGAGATTCCGGCGCTGATCAAGAGAGTGTCCGAAGAAGCCGTGCCAGCCATGGCACTGATCGAAAATATCCAGCGCCAGGACCTCACCCCGCTGGAAGAAGCCGACGCGCTGAAGCGCCTGATCGACGACTTCGACCTCACCCACCAGCAGGCTGCCGACGCGGTCGGCCGCTCGCGTGCATCCGTGTCGAACATGCTGCGGCTCACCGAGATGCCGGAGTCGATCAAGCGGCTGCTCGACGAAGGCAAGCTGGAAATGGGCCACGCCCGTTGCCTGCTGACCCTGCCCGAGCACGACGCCGAAAGGCTGGCGCTGGAAGCGGCGCGCCATGGTTGGAGTGTGCGTGAGCTGGAAGAAGCCGCGCGCCGTGCGCAACAGGCACCGAAGGGCAAGGCGAAGAGCGCGTCAACGCGCGACGCCAACGTCGTCGATCTGGAGCGTCAGCTCAGCGAACGCTTCGCCACCCGGGTCGAGCTGGCGCAGGGCCGCGGTGGTCGCGGCAAGCTGGTGATCCACTACCACAGCAACGACGAGCTGGACGGGATTCTCGGCAAGATCCGCTAGATCTGCTTTTCCCTTCTCCTTGCGGGAGACAAATCGGCAGGGTTGCCGAATTGCACGGCGAAGCCGCCCGGAGGGTGAGCGTCAGGGATGACGCGAAGGCAGGTGCTCGAAGGACGGATGAGGGTGCGTGCGAAGCGAATTGATCATGCTCGCGGCAAGCCCCGTACCCTCACCCCAGCCCTCTCACCCGAAAGGGGACTCCCAAGGTCGCCAAAGGGAGAGGGGACAACATCGCTGCCGCTTGGCATTAAACTGCGCATCTGCTGCGCCGAGTGCAGCCGTTGCCCCTGCTGAAAGGCTTCCCCCATGCCGCAACTCTCCGTCGTCGTTCCCGTCTTCAACGAGCGCGACAATATCCCGCCGCTGCTCGCCGAAATCGCCACCGCGCTGCGCGGCAGGGTCGATTACGAAGTCATCTACATCGATGACGATTCCAGCGACGACAGTCGTGCGGTGCTGGCCGCGCAGAAATCAAGCCATCCGGAACTGCGCGTGCTGCATCACGTCACCCGCAGCGGTCAGAGCACCGCGGTGTGGAACGGTGTGCGTGAAGCAAGGTCGCCGTGGATCGCCACGCTCGATGGCGACGGCCAGAACGATCCGGCCGATATTCCGAAGCTGCTGGCCGCGCGCGCCGCTGCTGCCGCCGAAACGCGGCTGTTCGCCGGTTGGCGTACGACTCGGCGCGACAGTTTCAACAAGCGGATATCCTCGAAGATCGCCAATGCGGTGCGCTCGCGCATGCTGCGGGACGCCACGCCGGATACCGGCTGCGGGCTGAAGCTGTTCGATCGCGAGGTGTTCCTGCGCCTGCCCTACTTCGACCACATGCACCGCTACCTGCCGGCGCTGGTCAAGCGCGCCGGCTTCCAGAGCCAGAGCGTGCCGGTCAGTCATCGTCCGCGCACCGCCGGCGTATCCAAGTACGGCATGCTGGACCGGCTGTGGGTCGGCCTGGCCGACCTGCGCGGGGTGGCGTGGCTGATGCGCCGCGGCAAGGTGACCAAGGTCGAAGAGCTCTGAGTCGAGGAACTCTGATCCACGTCATGTTGTACTGATCTCGTCGTCGTATGCTGGGAATCTTCCGTCCGGGAGACCACCCCATGAGCATCGCTGTCAAACGCGTCTACGAGGCCGCCGCGAAAGCCGACGGTTATCGCGTGCTGATCGATCGGTTGTGGCCGCGCGGACTGAAGAAAGAGGCGGTGCCGCTGGATCAATGGGCGAAGGAACTGGCGCCGTCGACCGCATTGCGCCAGTGGTTCGGGCACGAACCGGCGCGCTGGGACGGTTTCCGTCACCGCTACGCCAGCGAGCTGGATGCGGCCGCCGAGCATTGGCGCCCGTTGGCCGAGCGCGCGGCGCGACACCCGGTCACCCTGCTCTACGGAGCACGCGACGAGGAGCACAACAACGCCGTCGCGTTGAAAGCCTACCTGGAGAACTGGTTGCGCACGCACGGCCCGCGCTGAGACCACCTCGACTCACGACGGGCGCAGCGGCGTTGCGGATTTCGACCAAGTGGCCAATGCTTCGCGGGCCTGCTCACGGCCGCGTTCGATCAGTTCGCGGGCGCGATAGAACTCGTAGGCCGTCGACATGTTGCGCGGCAGCTGGATCAGCAGATCCGGTTCGTACGCCGCCAGTCGCAGCCTCGAGAGATTCGCCTGCATCAGATCCATCGACTGGTAGAGCAGATCCAGCGCGCCCGGTTCGCGCGGCTTGCCTTCGCTGTGCGGCAGCATCCGGCCGAAGAATCCGCCGACGCGGTGCCGAAAGCCGCCTTCGTCGGCTGGGTCAGTCTCGTCGATGACAATGGGTGTCATCTGCGCCGGCCCATCCATGCTGACGGCAAACAAGTAGTCGGCCGGATCGCGGATCAGCGGCGTCACCGGCACCGGATTCAGCAACGCGCCGTCGACCAGCCGGCGGCCATCAAGATGGTGTGGCCGGAACACCGTGGGGATCGCGATCGAGGCGCGGATCGCGTCGAACAGCGAGCCGCGGGTAAGCCATACCTCGCGTTCGCGATCGAGATCGGTGGCGACCGCGGTGAAGGCGAGCGGCAACTCCTCGATGCTGACGTCGCCGATCAGCTCGCGCATGGTGCCAATGATCTTCTCGCCCTTGATCAGGCCACCACCGGAGAACGTCCAGTCGAGCAACCTGAACACGTCGAGTTTGGCCAGTGTGCAGACCCAGTCGCGATACACGTCCAGCTTGCCCATCGCATACACGCCGCCGATCAGCGCACCCATCGAGGTGCCGGCGATGGCGGTGATCTCGAACCCCTGCGCCACGATCTCCTCGATCGCACCGATATGTGCCAGCCCTTTCGCGCCGCCGGCACCCAGTGCCAGTGCCACGGTGGGCCTGCGTGTTCCGGTGGATGGCTCCGGGGTTGTCGGCGGGGCGGAAGTATCGACGACGTTCATGGCGGACATTCAATCACGAATAGCGTGCGTTGCCGGGATCACGCGGTCTTCCGCGTCGATGTGCCGTGGCACCGAGGGCATGAATCATCGTGAATATCGAGCCAAGACGGCGCCGGCTGGTTAGGATGAAGCCAAGCCAAAGCGGCAACAAGTCCTGGAATCACGCATGCCTTCCGTTTGTCGAATCCCGTTCCGATCGCCGTTTCGTCGTGGAGCTGGCGCATGAGTTGGCAGGCATGGGCCACGGTGGCCGTGATCGTGGTGGCGATGGGCCTGTTCGCCAGCGAGAAGCTGCGCATCGATCTGGTGGCGTTGCTGGTGCTGGCGGCGCTGGTGATCCTGGGCATCGTCAGTCCGGTCGAGGCGCTGAGCGGATTCAGCAATGAGGCCACGGTGACAGTGGCGGCGATGTTCGCGTTGAGCCTGGGCATCGAACGCTCCGGCGCACTGGAACCGCTGACCCGCCTGCTGATGCGGATCAAGCGGCCGTGGCTGCTGACCCTGGCGCTGATGCTGGCGATCGCGCCGCTGGGCGCCTTCATCAAGAACATCGCGCTGGTTGCCACCTTCCTGCCGCTGGCGTTGCGCGTGTGCCAGCGCACGCATACCTCGCCCGCGCGCGTGCTGATGCCGATGGCCTACGCGGCGCAGATGGGTGGCGTGTGCACGCTGATCGGCACGTCGTCGAACCTGCTGGCGGACAGCCTGGCGCAACAGCACGGCATGGCGGCGTTCGGCGTGTTCGAATTCACCCGCATGGGCATGGTGCTGGCGGTGGTCGGCATCGTCTACCTGATGCTGGTCGGTCGCTGGCTGTTGCCGAGGCGAGTGGCTGCCGAGATGCCCGAGCAGGAAGGCATCGGCAAATACGTGACCGAACTCGAAGTGACCTCGCACTCATCGCTGCTTGGGGGCAGCATCGCCGACGCGAAGCTCGGCGAGCGCTTTGGTGTCTATCCGCTGGAGCTGCTGCGCGGCGAGAAGCGCATGTGGTCGCCGCGCAGCCAGCAGATCGCCGCCGGCGACGTGCTGCTGGTACGTGGTGACTGGGAGAAGATCGAGGATTTTCAGCGGCGCGCCGGACTGCGCAGCGCGCCGGACAGCCGCTATGTGCAGGATGCCCATCACTTGCGCGTGATGGTCGAGCTGATGGTCGCGCCCGCCAGCCCGATGGAGGGGCGTCGGCTGGATGAAATCGGCCTGCGCTGGCGTTACGACGCGGTGACGCTGGCGATCCACCGCCGCGGCCAGCTGCTGCGCGACAAGCTCAGCGATGTCAGCCTCGCGGTGGGTGACGTGCTGCTGGTGCTGGTGGGTGAGGAGGCGCTGTCCAACCTGCGCAACGACGAGGCGTTCATCGTGCTGAGCGAGCGCGAGGAAGCCCATCGCACGCCACGCAAGGCCTGGTACGCCGTCGCGATCATGGCTGCAGTGGTGATCAGTTCCGGCCTGCACTGGCTGCCGATCCCGATCGCGGCGATCTGCGGCGCCACCGCGATGGCGCTGACCGGATGCTTTGGCCGTAAAGACGTCTACGAAGGCATCGACTGGAAAATCATCATCCTGCTCGGTGCGATCCTGCCGCTGGGTATCGCGATCGAGCAGAGCGGCCTGTCGCAGACACTGGTGCATATGGGGTTGGGCGTGGTCGGCGGGCATGGCCCGCTGACGGCGTTGCTGATGGTGTACTTGCTGACCGCGCTGCTCACCGAACTGATGGGACACAATCCGTCGGTGGTGCTGATGGTGGGCATCGCCGCCTCGGTCGCGCATGCGATGAACGTGGACCCGCGGCCGTTCGTGGTGGCCGTGGCGTTCGCCGCCGCCACCTCGTTCGCTACGCCGGTGGGCTATCCCACCAACACCATGGTCTATTACGCCGGCGGCTACCGCTTCACCGATTTCATGAAGGTGGGTATCCCGCTGATCCTGATCTTCTGCGCGCTGTCGATGTGGCTGATTCCGCTGTTCTGGCCGTTCCACCCGCCTCAATGAAACAACGCGCCCTTCGCGTTTGCTCCCTCTCCCTCCGGGAGAGGGTTGGGGGAAGGGTTCACGGATCCAGCGCCGCTTATGCGAAGCAGGCTCGGATGAAACCTCTCCGCGAGCACCCGCCACTCTCCTTCCCGCAAGGGGATTTCCTTCGGTCACCATCCTCTCCCCCGATGGGGAGAGGATGCGAACGGGCCGTGCAGGTTCGTTCCTTCGTGCCGCCGGTTTGGATGGAGGCGGTCGTCGGGACGAGACGTTCTCTATGCCTGGGTGTAGCCGCCCAGCGCCAGTTGCAGCAGGATCTTCATCTCCTCGCGCAGCGGCAGCGGCGCCACAACTTCCGCATCCGGGCCGTACTTGAGTACGTCCATCAGCAGTTCCTTGGAGTTGGAGTAGGGCACTTTCAATTCGTAGCGGCCGTCGGGCAGCCACTCACCCTTCTGCTGCGAGTGCCAGTGTTCGTCGGCGACCCAGCGTGCGGCGTGCGACGAGAAGCGGATGGTCGCCCAAGCCTTGGGCTTGCCGGCGAAGATGCCGTAGCTGGACGCGAGCAGATCGTTGAGATCGGTCTCGGCCACATCGGTGGCGGTCGCATCCAGTGACTGTGCCTCGACGATGCGGTCGACCGCAAAACTGCGCAGCGCCTCGCGATCGTGGTCCCATACGTCCAGATACCAGTTGTCGCGGTAATGGGTCAGCCGTTGCGGCGATACGGTACGGCGGCTGTCGGCATTGGTGGTGCGTGCCCGGTAGCGGAAGC
>DAHUXL010000196.1 GCA_027307195.1 Rhodanobacter sp.
CGATCCACGCCCGGCATCGACGGCACCGCTTCGCGCTGGCCTTCACCCTCGATCACGAACGCGACCATGATCAGGTCGCTGGCCAGCAAGGTGTGCTCGCGCATCAGCGCGCGGGAGAAGGCGTCGCGGCGCATGCGGCGCATGCGGATGGCGGGAAAGCTCATGGCAGATCCTGACGGGTGATATCCCGGCCATTTTAGGCCACAACGAAAGCCTGCGGCCGCGCTGCGACATTGCCTGCACGCCTTGTCGCAACCATTCCAACATCGTGGACACCTTGCCGTAACGCCGTGGGGTGCACCCTCCGCGCCGTCGACCAGCCGGAGGAAGCCTCATGAGCAAGACCAAAGCTGCCGTCGCGACTGCTGCCGGGCATCTACCCAGCACCGCCCGCTATTTGGGACCACACGACCCGAACGAAATGCTCGACGTGACCCTGGTGCTGCGGCGCAAGAGCCCGCTGCGCACGCTGGCACCGTCAGCATCGCGCAGCGCCCGGCATGCCGATTTCGTGGCGCGCTACGCTGCCGATCCGGCCGACGTGACGCGTCTGCGCACCTTCTGCAGCCAGCACGGCCTGCAGGAGCTGGCCTGCGACCAGGACCGGCGCACCCTGCATCTGCGCGGCACCGCGCAATCGTTGCAACAGGCGTTCGGCGTGCAGCTGGGCCATTACGAGTTGACGCCCGGCGGCGCGCCCTACGTTGGCAGTGCGCAGGCACCCACCCTGCCCGATCCGGCCATCATCGCCGTGCTGGGACTGGATCGGCGTCCGGTCGCGCAGCCGCATTTCCGCATCGCACGGGCGCAACCCACCAACACCTACACGCCGCCGCAGGTCGGCCAGCTGTACAACTTTCCCGCCGGCGACGGCAGCGGCCAGATCATCGCGATCATCGAACTCGGCGGCGGTTATGTGCAGGCCGATCTGGATACCTATTTCAAGTCACTCGGCCTGGCAACGCCGTCGGTCACCGCTGTTTCCGTCGACAGCAGCAGCAACCAGCCCGGCGGCGCCGCGGATGCGGAAGTGATGCTGGACATCGAAGTCTCCGGTGCGCTGGCACCGGCGGCGAAGCTGGTCGTCTACTTCGCCGCCAACACCGACCAGGGCTTTTACAACGCGATCTCGCAGGCCGCGCACAGCAGCACGCAACCGGCCACGGTGATGTCGATCAGCTGGGGTGGTCCCGAAAGCAGCTGGAGCGCGGCATCGCGCAATGCAATGGAGACGGCGCTGGAGGATGCTGCCGCGCTGGGCGTGACGGTGACCGTGGCGGCCGGCGACAGCGGCTCCAGCGACGGCGTCAGCAGCGGCCGGCCAACGGTGGATTACCCCGCTGCCAGCCCGTCCGTGCTGGCCTGCGGCGGCACCCGACTGATCGGCAGCGGCAGCACGATCAAGAGCGAAGTGGTGTGGAACGAGACCGCCGGCAACGAAGGTGCCACCGGTGGCGGCGTCAGCGCCGTGTTCGCGCTGCCGGCATGGCAGGCGGCGGCAAAGGTCCCCGCGGCGCCGGGCGGTTTCATCGGTCGCGGCGTACCGGACATCGCCGGCAACGCGGATCCGCTCACCGGCTACGACGTGCGCGTCGATGGCCAGAACGAAGTCGTCGGCGGCACCAGCGCAGTCGCGCCGCTGTGGGCCGCACTGGTGGCGCGCCTCAATCAGCAGCTGGGCCATTCGCTGGGCGCGGTGAATGCCAGCCTGTACGGTGTCGGCAGCAAGGTGTTCCGCGACATCACCCAGGGCAACAATGGCAGTTACGCCGCCGGCCGGGGCTGGGACGCCTGCACCGGGCTGGGCAGCCCGAACGGCAAAACCTTGCTTGGCGCGTTGCAAGGCGCAGCACCCAACCCGGTGCCGACACCGAGCCCGGCACCTGCGCCAAGCCCGTCACCGGCCCCCGGCCACAAAAAGCACAAAGGCGGCAGCCACAAGCCGCCCGCCTCCGGCGGCAAGCATCCCAAGGGCAAATCGCCGATCTGAGCAGGCATCGAACAGCGTCCAGCATCCCGGATTTGCCGCGATGCTGGACGCTAGGCAGCATTCACGGCACGCTTGCCGTTTCCGCGTCACCCGATGGAGTTCCGATGCACGTTCCGGCCCCGACCCTGCTCGCCGATCTCGGCGGAACCAACGTCCGTTTCGCCGTTTCGGATCCGGCCGCGAGCATGCCGTTCCAGATGGACAACGTGCGGCGTTATCAGGTCAGTGATTTCGCTTCGCTGGCCGACGCGATCCGCCAGTACTTTGCCGACAGCGGACTGCACGCACAGCATGCGCTGATCGCCGCCGCCGGCCGCATCTGCGATGGCGAGACGGTGCAGATCACCAACAACCCGTGGGCGATCTCTGCACACAAGCTGCAGGCCGAACTCGGCCTGCAATCGGTACGTCTGGTCAACGACTTTGCCGCGCAGAGCATGGCGGTGATGCTGCTGCAGCCGAGTGATCTGGTGCCCGTCGGCAAGCTGCCGTTGCCGCAGCTGGGCGCGCAGGACGAACAGACCTTCGTGATCGTCGGCCCCGGCACGGGACTTGGTGTCGGCGGCTTGCTGCTGCGTCAGGGCAAGTGCAGCGTGCTGCAGACCGAAGGTGGCCACGCCGGCTTCGCCGCGCACACGCCGGAGGACATCGAAATCCTCAAGCGGCTCAACCAGCGCTACGGCCGGGTCTCCAACGAACGGATCGTCTGCGGCAACGGCCTGGTGAATCTGTATACCGTGCTGTGTGAAATCGCCGGGCTGACGCCCGAGGCACTGAAGCCCGAAGACATCAGCGCGCGTGCCAACGCGAACAGTGATCCGATGTGCGTGCAGGTGGTGGAAACCTTCGCCGGCATCTTCGGCAGCGTCGCCGGCGATCTGGTGATGACGCTGGGCGCGTGGGATGGCGTGTACCTCACCGGCGGACTGGTGCCGATTCTGCTGCCGTGGATGGAGCGCGGCGGTTTTCGCGAGCGCTTCGAGGCGAAGGGTCGTTTCCGCGTCACCATGGAACAGGTGCCGACGCAGGCGATCATGAATCCCGAACCCGGCCTGATCGGCGCCGCCGCACTGGCGGTGGTGGATTCGGGTGGGTCGCTGTTGCAGTGTCGCTAGCCGGTATTGCAGCGGATTGCCGCACCGATGCTTTCGACAGGAATGCGGGGAGCGCGCGATATGTCGTACACCGTCATCGCCCGTCTGCTGTTTGCGTTGACGCCGATGCTGCCATGCGCCGTGCTGGCGACGGAGTCGCCGACAACGCCGGATGTCGGCGTCACCACCCGCGCGGAGCTGGCCATCCCGGCCAAACCGATCGCCACGCGTGCGCAGCTGGATACCTATCTGCACGACACGCCGATGGCGAGTTCGCCACTGAGCTGGCTCACGCCAGGCGCGCAGCGGCGGTTCCTCGACAGCATTATCTTTGGCGAGCATGGTCTGGGCGGGATGAGCCTCGACGATCTGAGCTATGAGCTCACCCGCGAACAGGCGTACATCTTGCTGCGCCTGTTCGGCGCACAGAATTATGCGATTGCTCTGGACGCACGCAGCACGCCACGCCCTGCCAGCGATGACAAGCAGACCAGCACGCTGGAATCCCGTTACGACCGGCTGATCGCCGCGTCCGAAACTAACGAAGACGACACCACCCAGGCACAGACTCTCAACCGGATCTACGCAGAGCAGTTCGTCCCCTTCCAGACAGATGCCCAACGGCATGCCCTCAGCGACCGCGACGTGGAATTCCTGTTTCGCGCGGCGACGACGCTGGCCTTCCGCGTCACCAGCCAGCCGAACTATCTGACCGACATGCGCAGCGACTTCGTCGAACTGGCGCGCCGTCATCGCGTCGACCGCCCGCATGCCGGCAAGCTCTATGACTTGCTGCTCACCACCCACCATGCCGATGAGGCGCGCGCGCTGCTCGCTTCGTATCCGCAGATCGAACGAAATCCAGCGCCGGTCATGCGCACCTTCGCCCGCATCCGCGACGGCCAACCCAGCTTGTGGATCGCCACCCAAGGCACACGCAAACGCGAGCTGGTGCGCTTTCGCTTCAATATCCGTGCGCCCGCACAAGTAGTGGTGCTGGCATCGACCGGCTGCCATTTTTCGCGCAACGCCGCGCGCGACATCGAGGCTGACCCGCTGCTGCGCGAGCTGTTTCGCGACCATGCGCAGTGGGTGACTCCGCCCGACGAGATCACCGCCTTCGATGCCGTGCAGGACTGGAATCAGGCACATCCTGCGCTGCGGCTCGGCATCGCCTACGACGATGCCACGTTGCCGATGGTCGAGCGCGTCGAGTCGCCGACGTTCTATTTTCTCAGCCATGGCACGGTCGTCGACAAGGTCATCGGCTGGCCGGATGGCGGCAACCTCGAAGCCATTCGGCGCGGCTTGCGCAAGATCGACCTGATGCGTTGAGCCGGAGGCCGGATTGCCGGGCTGGCCCTGCATCACCACCACCCATCAGCCATGCTTGGCCTTCCGGCCAACGATGGAGATTCGACATGCCACGCAACGACACCGCTTTTCTGTTCGACCTCGACGGCACCCTTGTCGACAGCGTCTACCAGCACGTACTGGCGTGGAAGGAGGCGCTGGACAAGGAAGGCGTGGAGCTGTCGGTGTGGCGCATCCACCGCAAGATCGGCATGAGCGGTGGCCTGTTCGCGAACATCCTGCTGCGCGAGACCGGACTGGAGATCACCGAGGAGCGCCTGGCGCGGCTGCGCGATTGGCATGCCGAGGCGTTCAACCGGCAGCACACGCAGGGTTCGGTGCGGCCGCTGCCGGGTGCGCGCGAGCTGCTGGCCTATCTGACCGCGCAGGACATCCCATGGGCGATCGCCACGAGCGGACGGATGGAAACCGCGGCGCACAATCTCGAAGCGCTCGGCGTCGATCCGTCGAAGATACCGGTGGTGACGCGCGACCAGGTCCGCCACGCCAAACCCGACCCGGATCTGTTCCTGGCCGCCGCCGCGCGCCTGGGCGTGGACATCCATCAGTCGCTGGTGATCGGCGACAGCGTGTGGGACATGCTCGCCGCCCAGCGTGCCCGCGCGCTCGGCGTCGGCCTGCTCTCCGGCGGCTATGGCCTGGCGGAGCTGCAGCAGTCGGGCGCGTTCCGCGTGTACGACGATCCGGCCGATCTGCTGCGGCATATCGACGAGGTTGCCGCACGCGACTGAACAGCCTCGCGCGCCGCGCCGGCGCCTTTGCCGCAACGACCTGAACAGGGTCGCCGGCATCATGAAAAATTAATCCCCCGCGCGTGCGCAGGCACTAGGCTCTTTGGTTCGTCATCCACGGAGCCGCCCATGCGCCGACTCGTCGCCAGCCTCCCCCTCGCCCTGTTGCTCGCCGCGTGCTCGCCTACTTCAGCACCATCGCAGCACGCCGCCAGCCAGACTGCGCCCGCCAATGCCGCGCTCGGCTCCGCGGAATGGTATGCCTGGGTCGATCGATCGCTGGACATCGACGACAGCAACGGACTTGGCACACAGCCCGGTTCGGCCGAATGGAATCAGGCCGTGCAGAACAAGCTGGGCCAGGAAGCGCCGCAATCGAAACCGGGCTCGCCGGAATGGCAGCAGTCGGTCGATGCCTTGCTGCGCACGCGCATGTCGCCATCGTCCTGAGCGATGTGTTGAACCAGCCACGCACGCAACCGCCCGGCGTCAGCTTGGTGCCAGCAAGGTATCAAGGTCGACCTGTTCGAAACTGAGTTTTTCGCGACTGCCGCCCCCTTCCAACACGGCCGCAGCCAGTTCGGCCTTGCGCGCTTTCAGCTCTTCGATGCGCTCTTCCACCGTACCGCTGGTGATCAGGCGGAACACGAATACCGGCTTGTCCTGGCCGATGCGGTGGGCGCGATCGCTGGCCTGCGCCTCGGCTGCGGGATTCCACCACGGGTCGTAGTGGATCACGGTGTCGGCCGCGGTAAGGTTGAGGCCAACGCCACCAGCTTTCAGCGACAGCAGGAACAACGGTACCTCGCCATTCTGGAAACGCTGCACCGGCTCGGCACGGTCGCGCGTATCGCCGGTGAGGGTGACGTAGCGGATGCGCCGGCGATCGAGCTCGGCCGCGATCAGTTTCAGCATGCCGGTGAACTGCGAGAACAGCAGTACCTTGCGGCCTTCGTCGAGCAGCGCCGGCAGCATGTCCATCAGCAGCTCGAACTTCGCCGATTCGTGCACGCCACGCGCGACTTCCAGTTTCACCAGGCGCGGATCGCAGCAGACCTGACGCAACTTGAGCAGCGCATCGAGCACCACGATGCCGGAGTGCGCGATGCCGCGCTGGGCGATCACCTCGCGCAGTTCCTCCGCCAGCGACAGGCGCAGGCCTTCGTACAATTCGCGCTGGCGACCTTCGAGCACCACGCGGCGGGTGATCTCGGTCTTCGGTGGCAATTCCTTCGCCACCTGCGCCTTGGTCCGGCGCAGGATGAACGGCGCGAGGCGCAGGTTGAGCCGCTGCTGGCATTCCTCGTCGTGCTGCTTTTCGATCGGCACGCGGTAGAAACGACGGAACGCGCCTTCGTCGCCGAGCAGGCCGGGCACCGCCAGATCGATCTGCGACCACAGCTCGCCCAGGTGGTTTTCCAGTGGCGTGCCGGTGAGGCAGACATAGCGCGGCGTGCGCAGGCTGAGCAGCGCGCGGCGTGCCTGCGTGCGCGGGTTCTTCACCTGCTGCGCCTCGTCCAGCACGATCAGCGCGAAGGGTTGCTTTCTCAAGGTGACCACGTCGCGCGGCAGCAGCGCGTAGCTGGTCAGCACGATGTCCTGCGCGCCGAGCTGGGCGAATTCCTCGGCGCGCTGCGGCCCGTGCAGGGTCAGCACATGCAGCATCGGCGCGAAGCGCGCGATCTCCGATTGCCAGTTCGGAATCAGGCTGGTCGGCACCACGATCAAGGCCGGCTGGGTCAGTGCACCGTTCTGTTTCAGCGACAGCAGATGGGTGATCAGCTGCAGCGTCTTGCCCAGGCCCATGTCGTCGGCCAGCACGCCGCCGACACCGGCTTCGGCCAGCGCGTTCAGCCAGCGCAGACCCTCGCGCTGGTACGGCCGCATCTCCACCGTGAGCCCTTCCGGCACCGCATCGCTGGCGCGCTCGGCGGCGTCGCGCAGACGCGCGGCGAAGCCGAGCAGCGGCTCGGCCGCTTCCAGCATGCCGCCACCGGGCATCGCCGCGACGAGCTCTTCCAGCCGGCCAGCCTGCACCCGCGGCAGATGCAGTTTCTTGCGCGGTTTCTCCAGGTATTCGGCCAGCGGTGCCAGCAACCCGCGCAGCTCCTTCAGGCGCACCGGCACGCGGCGACGCGCATCGACTGGCGCGTACCACACGGCGTCTTCCGGCTCGTTCGGCGACGGACTCAGATTCAACTGATGCTCGGCGAGCGCCTGCGCCACTGCGGGCAACAGGTTGTACCGCTGGCCATCCAGTTCGATGCCGATTTCCAGATCGAACGCGTGATCGTCGTTGTCCTCCACCGCCTGGCCGTACCAGCGCACCGGGCCTTCCAGTACTTCGAACGGAAAGCTCGGCGCGTATTCGATCTGAAAATTTTCCGTCTCGAGCTTCGGCCGCAACGCCAGCCAGCGCGCCGGCGTGTTGACCTCCAGCGCCCCGGCATAGCCGGTGCCGGGAAACAGCCACGCATCTTCAGGCAGCGTTTCGGCGACATCCCACGGCAGGCCTTCGGTATCCACACCGGGGGTGAGGCCGGCACGCTCGAGCTGCTCCATCGCGGACAGCTCTTCGGCGCGACGGCGGGTGATCTCGACCAGCTGGCCGTTGCGCACGCGCCGCACCAGCGGCTCGCCGCCGCGACCGGGCAGACGTTCGCCGGCGTAGTCGAACGCCAGCCGCGCATAACCCAGCGGCGGCGTGCCGGCGGCCAGCCGCGCGTGCCGGGTCAACGCATGCAGGATCAGTACCGGCTTCGGCGCCAGCTGCGAGCGGCGCACATCACCGAAGACCTGCGGCAACGGCACCCGGGTCGCCAGCCGGCTGCCCGGCAGGCGGCTGCGCAGGCGGCGACCGTGCTCGTGCTTCAACGGCGGCAATTCCAGCCAGTGGGTTTCCTCGGCCGCAGCATCGAACGGACCTACGGTGGCGCGCTCGGCGTCGAGATACCACAGGCCGTCGATGCGCAGCAGGCGCTGACTGTGCGGTAGCAACGGCAGCAGGCGCTGGCTGCCGTCCGGCTCCATCTGCCAGTGCCAGTTCAACTGATGCGACTTGCCGCGCGACAAGCGCAGCCCGGCCAGTCCGCCGAGGAAGCACGGTGCGGTATCGAGGATCTCGGCCAGCAAGGTATCGCCGACATGACCGCCGAGGCGCGCATAGCTGCGGCTCTTGCGCACGTTCTGCGGCAAGCCGAGCATGGTGGCGGCGAGGCGTTGTTCGTGCGGCTGCAACGGCGACTGCGCCAGATGCCGGCTGTCCAGCGGCACCGGCCGTGCATAGCGACCGTGCTCGGCCACCGCCAGCAGCACCGGCGCCACATCCAGCCGGGCGTACGCGGCGCCTTCCTCCGGCATCACTTCCAGAAAGAAACCGAGCACGCCATGGTCACTGACCACGGCCGGCTTCGGCGCAGCCAGCAGCCGTCGCCATGCCTGCGGCAAGGCTTCGTCCTCGCCGGCCGGCGCGGTGGCGTCGTGCTGTTTCTCGTCCGGTTGCTGCATGCGCATGCGATCCGTGGCGACAACCAAAACGTTGAGCTTAGCAGCGCGGAGGCAGGATGCGACCGTC
>DAHUXL010000198.1 GCA_027307195.1 Rhodanobacter sp.
CGCGGCATGCTGCCGGGCGTGCGCGCCCTGGTCGACTTCCTGGCCGAGCGGCTGCCGGCCATGACGCTGCTGAAACATGAGCAATGCAAGCTGCGTCCGCTGGACGAGCTGCCGCAAGCATGATCAGTGCGCCGTGATCCACACGGCATCACCGATACGTTACGCTTGAATCTTTATGGACATCCAAACGGCCGAATGACGATGATCGAAACCAAGCTGCCGAAAGTCGGCACCACCATCTTCAGTGTGATGAGTCAGCTGGCGCTGGAACACAAGGCGGTCAATCTGGGCCAGGGCTTTCCCGATTTCGAACCGCCGCAGGGGTTACGCGACGCTTTAACTCGCGCCATGAATGAAGGTCGCAACCAGTACGCGCCGATGCACGGTACGGCGGCGCTGCGTGAGCAGATCGTGTCGAAGGTCGCGCAGCTGTATGGGCGCCAGCTCAATGTCGACACTGACATTACGGTCACGTCCGGCGCCACCGAAGCGATCTTCGCGGCGATTGCCGCCGTGGTGCGTGCGGGCGAGGAAGTGATCGTGTTCGATCCGGCCTACGACTGCTACGAGCCGGCGATCGAGCTGCAGGGCGCCCGCGCGGTGCATATCCCGCTGACCGTGCCTGCATTCGCGATCGACTGGCAACGCGTGCGTGACGCCGTGACGCCGAAGACGCGGATGATCCTGATCAACAGCCCGCACAATCCGTCCGGCGCGGTGCTGTCGGCAGCTGACCTTGAGGAGCTTGCAGCGATCGTGCGCGACACCAGCATCGTGGTGCTGTCCGACGAGGTGTACGAACACATCGTGTACGACGGCGCGCAACACGAAAGCGTGCTGCGCCATCCGGAACTGGCCGAGCGCAGCATCGTGGTTTCCTCGTTCGGCAAGACCTATCACTGCACCGGCTGGAAGGTCGGCTATGCGGTGGCGCCGGCCGCGTTGTCGGCCGAGTTTCGCAAGGTGCACCAGTACCTCACGTTCTGCACGTTCCACCCGGCGCAGGTGGCATTCGGCGAATTCATGGCCAGCAACCCGGAGCACTACCTGGAATTGCCAGCGTTCTACCAGGGCAAACGCGATCGTTTCCGCGCACTGCTGGCGCCGTCGCGCTTCAAGCTGCTCGACGTGCCCGGCGGCTATTTCCAGCTGGTCGATTATTCGGTGATCCGCGACGAGGACGATCTCACCTTCAGCAAGTGGCTGGTCGAGCAGGGCGGCGTGGCAGCGATCCCGTTGGCGCCGTTCTATGAAAGCGTACCGGGTACGCGCCTGCTGCGGCTGTGCTTCGCCAAGAGCGATGCCACGATGGAGGCGGCAGCGGAGCGGTTATGCAAGCTTTGAAGGTTTCATTGATGCAGGGCGCTACCCGCTGGCACGACGCACCGGCCAACCGCGACTACTACGGCGCGCTGGTGCGGGAGGCGCAAGGCAGCGATCTGATCGTGCTGCCGGAAACCTTCCTGTCGGGCTTCAGCAACGATACCCGTGCCAGCGCCGACAGCATGGACGGCGAGGGCGTGGCCTGGTTGTGTGCACTGGCCGTGGAAATGGGCGCGGTGATTTGCGGCAGTCTGGCGATCCGCGAACACGACACGGTCTACAACCGCCTGCTGTGGGTACGGCCCGATGGCAGCTTCGCGCAATACGACAAGCGCCACCTGTTTCGCATGGCCGGCGAGCACACCCGTTACGGTGGCGGCAATGAGCGGTTGATCGTCGAGTTGAAGGGCTGGCGGATCCTGCCGCAGGTCTGTTACGACCTGCGTTTTCCGGTATGGCTGCGCAATCGCCGACTGGCCTCCGCCAACGGCGGTATGGATTACGACCTCGCCTTGTTCGTGGCGAACTGGCCGGCGCCGCGTCGCGGGCCATGGCGCACGCTGCTGCGTGCGCGCGCGGTCGAGAACCTCAGCTATGTGATCGGGGTGAACCGGGTCGGCGTGGACGGCAACGAGATTCCGTATGCCGGCGACAGCGCGGTGATCGATCCAGTCGGCGAGCCGCTGGTCGAGCTGGGCGCACAGGAGCAGGTGGTGACGGTCACGCTCGATCCGGTACCGCTGCTGGCGCACCGCGAACGCTTTCCGGCGTGGATGGATGCAGATGCGTTTTCGCTGGATCCAGGTTGACTCGTCAGCAAGCATGAAAACAGGAAGCCGCCTCATGGGCGGCTTTTCGTTGATGGGCACACGGCGACTCAGAGTATCGCCAGCACCGCTTCCGGTGGCCGTCCGAGTGCGGCTTTGCCGTTGGCGACCACGATCGGTCGCTCGATCAGTTTCGGATGCGCCACCATCGCGGCGATCAGCGTTGCCTCGTCGAGCGCAGGATCATCCAGTCCGAGCGATAGGTACTCCGCTTCGCCCGTGCGCAAGAGTTCGCGTGCAGTCATGCCCAGCTGTTTCAGCAACACGGCCAGTTCGACGGCGTCCGGCGGGTTGTCGAGATAGTTGATCACCTCGACCTTGCTGCCGTGCTGCTCCAGCAACGCCAGCGTGGCGCGCGATTTGGAGCAGTGGCTATTGTGATAGATGAGCACCATCGGTCGGTTACCGTGATCGGTCACGCCGAGCCGTGGCTCAGCGATTGCCCGAACGATTGCCGCCGCGCCCCGGCGGGCGTCCGCCAGCAGGTCCACCATGACCTTGAGGACGTGCGCCGCTGTGCGGACGGTTGCCACCCTGACCTTGTGGACGGCCGGCGCCCTGCGGACGATTGCCACCCTGGCCTTGCGGTCGTGCTCCACCCGTGCCCTGGGGGCGGGCGTTGCCGTGTACGGGATTCCCCTGCGCACGATTGCCTTGGCCCTGACCCTGGCCTTGCGGTCGACCGCCATGCGCAGGACGAGCGCCATGCGCACGGTTGCCGGTGCCGCCGGCAGCGCCGCGTGATTCGCCACCGAAGCCGCTGTACGGGCTGCTGCCGGCAGCACGACCTTCGCCACCGCGGGCGCCGAACGGCTTGCCGCCGGCCGGAGGACGACGATTGCCCGCAGCACCGCCACCAGCGTTGCCGCGCGGTGCACCGGGGCGACCGCTGCCATCGCGGTTTTCACCGGCAAACCAGGTACGCACCGACGGCAGTTCCTGGCCTGGCGCTACACGCCGGCCCCTGCTGCCGCCTGCACCGCGCTCGGGACGAGCGACGTTGCCGTTGACTTCCTTGCCGTCGCGACGCGGCGGCTTGCGGCCGCGGATCGGTTCTTCGCGGATGCGGTCGTAGGCGCGAATTTCGCGTGCCTCGTCCTGGCCGCCGGTCCATGCACCGCTGGTACCGCGCTCGGGGCGATATTCGGTGACGCTGCGATTGGCGCGGCGTTGATGCAAGACCGGGCTCAGCGTCAGCACCGGCTGCGGCACGCCGAGGCCGGTGGTCTGGCGCAGCTCCTTGACACTCTCCGCGTCGAGCACTTCACATTCGCCACGGCGCAGGTTGCGCGGCAGTTCGATGGTGCCGTAGCGGATACGCTTGAGGCGGCTGACCAGGAAACCTTGCGAGTCCCACAGACGGCGCACTTCGCGGTTGCGGCCTTCGCGGATGACCACACGGAACCAGCTGTGGCTGCCACCGCGGCTGATCACGGCGATCTCGTCGAAGCGGGCAGGGCCGTCGTCCAGCTCCACGCCGGCTTTCAGTCGCTCGATGATCTCGTCCGGCACTTCGCCGTGCACGCGGCACAGGTATTCGCGCTCGAGACCGCTCTTCGGGTGCATCAAGCCGTTGGCCAGTTCACCGTCGGTGGTCAGCAGCAGCAGACCGGTGGTGTTGATGTCGAGGCGGCCCACGGCGACCCAGCGCGCACCTTTCAGGCGCGGCAGCTGTTCGAACACGGTGGGACGGCCTTCGGGATCGTCACGGGTGGTCAGCACGCCCTCGGGCTTGTGGTAGATCAGCACCTCGGTGTCGTCGCGGCTGTCGGTGGCGACGACGAACTGCTTGCCGTCGATCACCACGCGGTCGCCGGCGTGCACGCTCATGCCGATTTCGGCGGGGGCGCCATTCAGTTCGACTTCGCCGGACTGGATGCGCACTTCAAGCATGCGGCGTGAGCCGAGGCCAGCATTGGCCAGCACCTTGTGCAGGCGCTCTTCCAGCGCGGGTGCGTCGGTGTCGATGCGCGGTTCGCGCTTCAGGGATAAAACGGATTTCTGCGGCGCAGTCATGCGCGGTACTCCTCGGTATCTTGCTCGGCAGCGTCGGGATCGACGCCCGCGGCGGGGTTCGCTGCCTCATCGGCAGTGGCAATCGGGTGATCGGCGAGTGGGCTCGTGTCGGAGCCAGGCTCGTCGGACTCGGGGAAAGCGGCTGACGCGTCGGCGTCAGCCGTGATGTCGGTGCTGCTCTCCGCATCTGCGGCGTCCGCGGATGCAGGGTGTTCGGTGTCTGTTTCGTCGTTGCCGACTTCGCTGTCTGCCGAAGTTTCCTCATCCGGATCGACCGACAGGTCGCGCACGATGCGGGCAGGGAAGGGCTCCGGTTCGAAGCGCAACTGTGGATCTTCCATGTCACGGATTTCCGACAGCGGCGGCAGCTGATCCAGCGATTTCAGGTTGAAGTAGTCGAGAAATGCGCGGGTGGTGCCGAACAGTGCCGGCTTGCCGGGCACGTCGCGGTAGCCGACCACGCGTATCCACTCGCGCTCCTCCATCGTCTTGATGATATTGGAGGACACCACCACGCCGCGGATCTGCTCGATCTCGGGGCGGGTGATCGGTTGGCGATAGGCGATCAGCGCCAGCGTTTCCAGCAACGCACGCGAATAGCGGCTGGGCCGTTCGGTCCACATCCGCGAGATCCACGGATGCACGTCCTGGCGGACCTGGTAGCGGAAACCGGAGGCGACTTCCTTCAATTCGATGCCACGGCCGCTGCAGTCTTCGCCCAGCGCTTCCAGCGCCTTGGCGATCTGCCCGTGATCGACCTCGTCGGTGTCGTTGAACAGGTCGCCCAGCTGATGGACTGTCATCGGCTGGGTGGAGGCCAGCAGGGCGGCCTCGATGATGGGTTTGAGTTGCTCGATCTGCATAACCTTGGGTTCGGATGCCGGTTTGATCGGTACCGCTCAGTGGGTGTCGTTCATTTGCCGGACGATTCGATCAATGCCGATTCGCCTGCTTGTGCGTCGTCCGCCGGTAACTCGGCGGATTCTTCGGAGTGGCTTGCCTTCGCCTTCACGTAGATCGGCGCCAGCGGCTCCTCCTGGACAATCTCGACCAGCATCTCCTTGGCCAGCTCCAGCATCGCCAGGAAGGTCACCACGATGCCGAGGCGTCCTTCGCTGATGTCGAACAGGCTCTCGAAGCGGTGGAAACTGTCGTCGTCGAGCCGGCTCAGCAATTCGCCCATGCGCTGGCGCACGCTGAGCGCCTCGCGCTTGATCGCGTGGTGCCCGAACAGCTCGGCCCGGTGCATCACGTCCTTCAACGCCAACAGCATTTCGTTCAGCTCAAGCGGCGGCGGCAACTTGATCACGTTGCGCTCGCCCACATCGGCGTGCACCACCACGCTGTCGCGTTCCTGCCGGGGCAGGGCTTCGATATCTTCAGCCGCCCGCTTGAACCGCTCGTACTCCTGCAAGCGCCGCACCAGTTCGGCACGGGGATCCTCTTCCAGCCCTTCCTCGGCCGGCGGCCGCGGCAGCAGCAGCCGCGACTTGATCTCGGCCAGGATCGCGGCCATCAGCAAGTACTCAGCGGCCAGTTCCAGCCGCATCACATCGCGCATCAGCTCGATGTAGGTCATGTACTGCCGGGTGATCTCGGCGACCGGGATATCCAGGATGTCCAGGTTTTGCCGGCGGATCAGGTACAGCAGCAGGTCCAGCGGGCCCTCGAACGCCTCCAGGATGACCTCGAGCGCATCCGGCGGGATGTACAGGTCCTGCGGCATCTGCAGCATCGGCTGACCGCGCACGATGGCCAGCGGCATTTCCTGCTGTTGCGGTACCGCCGCAAATGCATCCTGCGGTGCGGCGACCAGGCTCTGTGGCTCGACTGGCTCAGTGCTCATCAATGCATGTCATGTGGCCGCCTTCAGCGGCTGGCAGTGCGTTCAACACGATCGGAATCATTCACAACATCGGCACAACATGGAATGTCCGTACTCGGAACATGGCGGTGAGGCAGTATTCCCGTGGTACTGCGTTCTTTCACATCTTCAGCCGAGGTGCGGCGGGTGCCATCGTCACGACGGGCTAGATGAAGCCACTCCAGAGTGGTTCGGTCAGGCAGGTCGCGAGCGGCCATCGCACGCCATTTCGGGTTGTCAGCCACGGCAAGGGCGCAAGTCATATATGGCGAAGGGCAGCGCCACTGACTATTCACTGGTCGGTTCGAGAGCAATCGAATGGGAGTCATGGGTCGCCGAAAGTGATCGGCAAACGCTGTTCATGCAGCCACGCGTGGGTTAAGAGTAGCGGCTAGCTGCCGGCAAGTCCAGCAGGGACGCCCCGGGCATCCGGCTTGCGCCGGGGACGCATTCGCGAGGTTCCGATGCTGTGCGTGGCAGCCGGTTTCATGGTGGTGCCCGCGACAGGCACAATGCATGGCTCATGTTGATCAGCTTGCCAATGAAGTTGGACGCGTCGCGATGCCGGTGCAGCATTTGACTGAATGTGACGATATGCGGCAGAGCTGCGCGCTGCGCCGCGAAAGTGGATGAAGGCGACGACTCACGCCCTGCTGCCGATCGGCAATGTGGCAGGCGGGATATGCGTTCGGCAGGATTTGACCCGGGCGAGGAGGGGCCCAATCTGACCGATCAGGGGTGAAAATGTGATTTACATTCCAAATATTTGTCTGAAGTATGAACAATGGATTGGATGGCACGACGATTGCTCTGCTACCGCTGACCATCATGGCCAGCGGTAGCACCAGAGTGTCGTGCACACGGGGCATGTGTGGGCTGCAGTGTCCGTGAATGATGCGGCAGAAAGGTTTCAGGGTGTTGTTGGTATCGCGTCGTTGCCGCAGAGGCAGGCGCAAACGCGAAGGGACGGTAGAACTGATGACGATCGGCAAAAATGAACAGGGTGACGGTGCGCCGGAACAGTTGCGCCCGGCACGCATGCAGATCGAGACGACGGTGCTGATGAGTCGGCATGGCGAGTCGCACCCGACCGAACTGGTCGATATCTCGGCCACCGGTGCCTTGTTGCGGCGTCCCCTGGGCTGGTCCGGTGAAACAGGGCAGAGCTGGGTGCTCGACATGATCTTCGGGCACAACCTGCACATTCATCTGGAGGCCGTCGTCGCACGGATTTCCGATCATCACATCGGTTTTTCGTACAGCCGCATTCCCGAGGACAAACAGGTTCCACTGTGGAACCTGCTGGGTGGTTACGCCGATATTCTCGAGTACTGGAAAGACGGCTGAGCGGTAGCTCGCCATGACATGAAAAACGCCCGCGTCATGCGGGCGTTTTTGTTTCAGGCGTCAGGCCGGATTTCAGGCTGAGACTTTTTTCTCGTCACGCAGTTCGCGGCGAAGGATCTTGCCGACGTTGCTCTTCGGCAGGCTGTCGCGGAATTCGATGAACTTGGGCCGCTTGTAGCCGGTGAGATTCTCTCGGCAGAACTGCTTGAGCGCCTCTTCCGTCAGATTCGGATCCTTGCGTACCACGAACAGCTTCACCACCTCGCCGGAATGCTCGTCGGGAACACCGACAGCAGCGACTTCGAGCACACCGGGGTGTGTCATCACCGCGTCCTCGACCTCGTTCGGGTACACGTTGAAACCGGATACCAGGATCATGTCCTTCTTGCGGTCGACAATGTAGAAATAGCCGTTGGCATCCATCTTCGCGATGTCGCCGGTGTGCAGCCAGCCGTCGTCGCCGAGCACCTTGATGGTCTCGTCCGGCCGCTGCCAGTAGCCCTTCATCACCTGCGGGCCGCGCACCATCAGTTCGCCGACTTCACCAGTCGGCAGCGGCTGGCCTTCCTCCGACCAGATCGCCACATCGGTGGATGGCACCGGCAGGCCGATCGAGGCGTTGTATTCCTTGATATCCAGCGGATTGATGCACACCGCCGGCGAAGTCTCGGTCAGCCCGTACGCTTCGGCGAGCGTGCAGCCAGTGACCTTCTTCCAGCGGTCGGCCACCGCGCGTTGCACGGCCATGCCGCCACCCAGGGTCAGGTGCAGCTTCGAGAAATCCAGCTCGGCAAATCCGGGCGTGTTGAGCAGGCCGTTGAACAGCGTGTTGACCCCGGTCAGTGCGGTGAAGCCGGATTGCTTCAGCTCCTTGACGAAGCCGGGCATGTCGCGCGGGTTGGTGATCAGCCAATTCAGGCCACCAAGACGGGTGAACACCAGCCCGTTCGCGCACAGCGAAAAGATGTGATAAAGCGGCAGCGCGGTGATGATTACCTCTTCACCGGGTTTGGCATTGGTGCCAATCCACGCACCGGCCTGCAGCATGTTCGCGATCATGTTGCCGTGGGTCAGCATGGCGCCCTTGGCTACACCGGTAGTGCCGCCGGTGTACTGCAGAAAGGCGATGTCGTCGTGATTCAACGTGACCGCTTGCAGCGGGTGTGCCGCACCGCGTGCCAGTGCATCGCGAAAACGCACGGCCTGCGGCAGATCGAACGCCGGCACCATCTTCTTGACGTGCTTGAGCACGAAGTTGATCAGCACGCCTTTCGGGCCAAGCATGTCGCCGATGCCGGTGGTGATGATGTGCTGCACATGGGTTTCGGCGACCACCTGCTGCAACGTCGCAGCGAAGTTGTCCAGCACCACGATCGCCTTGGCGCCAGCGTCTTCCAGCTGATGCTTGAGTTCGCGCGCGGTGTACATCGGGTTCGTGTTGACCACGACCAATCCGGCGCGCAACGCACCGAACAGCGCGATCGGATACTGCAGCACGTTCGGCATCATGACCGCGATGCGATCGCCCTTGCCGAGCTTGAGTACGCCGGTAAGGTAGCCGGCGAACTGACGGCTCATCTCGTCGATCTGGCCATAGCTGAGCCGATGGCCGAAATTCGCAAAGGCCGGTCGTTCGCGAAAGTGCTTGAACGCTTCCTCGAACACGGCCGGTACCGAGGCATAGGTATTGACGTCAATCTGGCTGGGCACGCCTGTCGGATAGTGATCCAGCCACGGACGTTCAATGCTCATGCTTGGTTTCCCTGTGTTGATGACCGCTGATCGAGGATGGACTTCGGATGACGATGGCATCCATCATGGATTACAGCGTGGTTCATTTGAGCATACGCCCGCGTACAGCGGCAAGCCGCACCGCAATGAGTCCCGCACATGATTCGATCGAGAAAAAATGCCGGTGTGTTGACCGTTCTCGTGCTGTTCGCGCTGGTCCTGTCGGGCTGCCGACACACGCCGGACGAACAGCAGGTGCGAGAGGCGATCGCTGCGGTCGCGCAGGCCGCCGAAGCTGGTGCGGCAAGCGAGGTGAGCGCACCGCTAAGCGACGACTTCGACGGCAATGCCGGCGAGCTGGATCGGCGTGGATTGACGAACATGGTCAGGCTCCTCGCGCTGCGCGGCGAGCATATCGGCGTGACGATGGGGCCGGTTGCGATCGAACATCGCGGCGAACGGATGATGGCCACGGTTACCGTCACGCTGACCAGTGGTGGCAAGCTTCTGCCGGATCAGTTGGGTCTGTACCAGGTCGAATCGGCGTGGCGGAAGGACGACGGCAAGTGGCGCTGTTATACGGCGAGCTGGAAGCACACCCTGTAGGAGCATGCCGGCGGGGAATGTTTTTTACCAAATATGAGAACAGGAGCACCACCCACAGCGGACTCCTGCCGTTTCTCGCAAATTGAAAAGCCGCCCCGGAATCCGGGGCGGCTTTTTTGCATCGATTCAAACTGAAACTCAGGCGGCTTTCTTGCTGGCCAGCTGACGCAGCACGTACTGCAGGATGCCGCCGTGACGGAAGAACTCGCGCTCCTTCGGCGTCAGCAGCATCACGTTGACGGTGAACTGCTTCTTGCTGCCGTCGGTGGCGGTGGCGGTGACCGTGGCCTCCTTCGAGTTGCCGTCGTCCAGACCGGTGATGTCGAAGGTTTCCGTGCCGGTCAGGCCCAGCGTCTGCGCGTTCTGGCCATCCTTGAAGGTGCACGGCAGCACGCCCATGCCGACCAGGTTGGAGCGGTGGATGCGCTCGAAGCTCTCGGTGATCACCGCCTTCACGCCGAGCAGCAAGGTGCCCTTGGCCGCCCAGTCACGCGACGAACCGGTGCCGTATTCCTTGCCGGCCAGCACCACCAGCGGGGTCTTGCTGGCCTTGTACTTCATCGCGGCGTCGTAGATCGACATCTGCTCGCCGGTCGGCACGTACTTGGTGTAGCCGCCTTCGACGCCGTCCAGCATCAGGTTCTTGATGCGGATATTGGCGAAGGTGCCGCGCACCATCACGTCGTCGTTGCCGCGGCGCGAACCGTAGGAGTTGAAGTACTTCGGGGTGACGCCCTTGCTCATCAGGAAGGCACCGGCCGGGCTGTCCTTCTTGATCGAGCCGGCCGGCGAGATGTGGTCGGTGGTGATCGAGTCGCCGAACAGGCCCAGCGCACGGGCGCCGTGGATGTCGTCGATGGTGCCGACCTCCTTGGTCATGCCGTCGAAGTAGGGCGGGTTCTTGATGTAGGTGGAGTCGTCCCACTGGAACAGGGCGCCGTCGGGCGACGCGATCTGGTTCCAGCGGCTGTCGCCCTTGAACACGTCGGCGTAATTCTTCTCGAACATCGCCGGGTTGATCGCGCCGGCGATGGCGTCGGAGATTTCCTGGTTGCTCGGCCAGATGTCCTTGAGGTACACCGGCTGACCATCGCTGCCGGTGCCGAGGGCATCCTTGGTCAGGTCGATGTCCAGCGTGCCGGCCAGCGCGTAGGCGACCACCAGCGGCGGCGAGGCCAGGTAGTTCATCTTCACTTCCGGATGCACGCGGCCCTCGAAGTTGCGGTTGCCGGACAGTACCGAGGCGACCGCGAGGTCACCTTCGCCGATGGCCTGGCTGATCTCGACCGGCAGCGGACCGGAGTTGCCGATGCAGGTGGTGCAGCCGTAGCCGACGATGTAGAAGCCGATTTTCTCCAGCTCCTTCAGCAGGCCGGTCTTCTCGAGATAGTCGCTGACCACCAGCGAACCTGGGCCGATCGAGGTCTTCACCCACGGCTGCGCTTTCAGGCCACGCGCGGCAGCCTTTTTCGCGACCAGGCCGGCAGCCAGCATCACCGCCGGATTGGAGGTGTTGGTACACGAGGTGATCGCGGCGATCACCACCGAACCGTCGCTGACCTTGAAGCTCTTGCCGTCCTTCTCGACGCGTACGCCACCATTGGTGATCTCGTTGGCGGGGTTGCCGATCGCGGTCGCGCCGCCCTCGTTGGCGAAGTCGTCGGCGGCCTTGCTCTTCGGCTTGCGATTGGCAGTGAGCGAGCCAATCACGTCATGGAAACTCTGCTGCACGGCTTCCAGCAGCACGCGGTCCTGCGGACGCTTCGGGCCGGCCATCGATGGCCGCACGTCGGCCAGGTTCAGCTCCAGCGTGGTGGTGAAGGTCGGCTCGACTGCATTTTCGTCATGCCACATGCCCTGTGCCTTGGCATACGCCTCGACCAGCTTGATCTGCTCGGCGGTGCGGCCGGACAGCTGCATGTAGTTCAGTGCTTCCTGATCGATCGGGAAGATGCCGCAGGTCGCGCCGTATTCCGGCGCCATGTTGGCGATCGTCGCGCGGTCAGCCAGCGGCAGGTGCTTGAGGCCGTTGCCGAAGAACTCGACGAACTTGCCGACCACGCCGAGCTTGCGCAGCATCTGGGTGACAGTCAGCACCAGATCGGTGGCGGTGACGCCTTCCGGCAGCCTGCCAGTGAGCTTGAAGCCGACCACCTGCGGAATCAGCATGGAAGAGGGCTGACCGAGCATCGCGGCCTCGGCCTCGATACCGCCGACGCCCCAGCCGAGCACGCCCAGGCCATTGATCATGGTGGTGTGCGAGTCGGTGCCGAACACGGTATCCGGGTACGCCCAGCTTTCACCATCGATGTCGGCGGTGAACACCACGCGGGCCAGGTGCTCCAGATTCACCTGGTGCACGATGCCTGTGCGCGGCGGCACCACCTTGAAGTTGTTGAACGCCTTCTGGCCCCAGCGCAGGAACGAGTAACGCTCCTGGTTGCGCTCGAACTCGATCGCCACGTTCTGCTCCAGCGCGCTGGCCGAACCGTAGGCATCGACCTGCACCGAGTGATCGATGACGAGTTCAGCCGGTGCCAGCGGATTGATCTGGGTGGCGTCGCCACCGAGCTTGACCACGGCATCGCGCATCGCGGCCAGATCGACCACGCACGGCACGCCGGTGAAATCCTGCAGCACCACACGGGCCGGCATGAACGCGATTTCGGTCGCCGGCTCGGCTTTGGCGTCCCACTTCGCGATCGCCTCGATTTCCTTCGAGGTGACGTCCACGCCATCCTCGTGGCGCAACAGGTTCTCCAGCAGGATCTTCAGCGAGAACGGCAGCCGCTTCAGGTCGAAACGTTCGCCCAGCTTGGTCAGGCTGGCGAAGACATGGCGCTGGCCATTGACCTCGAGGGTGTCGCGTACGGAAAAGGTGTCTTTCATGGGGACGTGCTCCTGGCTGAATCCTGCGGCTGGGATGACTGAACGTGGGCGATGGGTATTCGCCGGCCCGGCAAAAACGCAATTATTGCCCAAACGCCGTGTCGCAGCGAGGTTGCGCGTGGTGCGTAGGATGCGTGCGTCGACCGGTGCGGCGAGTAAACTGCGCCAACGCTTGTAGCTGACTTCGCTGCACAGGATGAGCCCGATGACCGCCACACACAAACGCCTTTGATGACATGCAGCGTTCGATGATTTCGACCACCCTCGCGGCCGTCTCGCTGCGCGATCTCGCGCTGGTGCAGGCGGTGCATCGCCACGGCAGTTTCAACAGTGCGGCACGGGCCATGCACATCAGTCCGTCCGGCCTGTCGCACCAGGTACAGAAGGTGGAGCAGGCGCTGGGCGCACCCCTGTTCGAACGCGGCGGCCGCCGCATCGTGCCGACCGCCGGCGGCGAACGACTGTTGCAGCAGATCGATGCCGTACTTGCCGCGGGCGAACATCTGCAGCAGGTCGCCCGTGCCGGTGCAGTCGCCTTTGGCGGCGAGTTGCGGCTAGGTGTGCCGGCCTCACTGGGGCCGTACCTGCTGCCGCATCTGATCGCGCCATTCCCGCAGCATTTTCCGGGGGCTCGGTTGAGCCTGTCCGAAGGCAAGCCGCGTGGCCTGCTGCGTCGCCTGCATGAAGGCGAGCTCGATGCCGTGCTGGCGCCGTCGACGCCAGCGGTCAGCGGCATTGCCGTGCGGCCGTTGTTTGCCGAGCCGTGGGAACTGATGTTGCGTGCCGATCATCCGCTGGCCGGGCAGAGCAGTATCGCGCTGGGCCAGCTCGATCCGGCCGAGGCGACCTTGATGGCCGAGAGCCATGCCGACGGCCTCGACGGCGACGGCAGCGAGCATGGTCACGTGCAGGATGTCAGCCTGGAAAGCCTCGCTGCGCTGGTCAGCCTGCGCGGGGGCTACGCGCTGGTGCCGACGCTGGCGCACGAACGGCTGGCCTCGATGCCGAACATTGTGCTGGCCAAGCTGAAAGGGCAGACGCCAGGCCGTGAGATCGCGCTGTACTGGCGCGATGCCTCGCCGTGGCACGACGACCTGCAGGCGTTCGCCGAACTGCTGCGCAAGCTGGCACGGCAACGGCCGGGCTTGCGCGTGATGGGCGCGAAGACAAAAGCCGCGGCGCCATGACCGCACAGCAGAAGGCCGCCTTGCGGCGGCCTTCTGGTTCATCACCTGAAGCGACGACTCAACCGCGCGAAGCGCGTTTGCGATCGTTCTCGGTGAGGTGCTTCTTGCGCAGACGGATTTCCTTCGGGGTGACCTCGACCAGCTCGTCGTCGTCGATGAAGTCCAGCGCCTGTTCCAAGGTGAACTTGATCGCCGGGGTCAGCTGGATCGCATCGTCCTTGCCGGAGGCGCGCATGTTGGTCAGCGGCTTGGGCTTGATCACGTTGACGGTGAGGTCATTGTCCTTGGCGTGGATGCCGACCAGCTGGCCTTCGTAGACCGAGTCGCCTTCGGCGGCGAACAGCTTGCCGCGATCCTGCAGCGGCCCGAGCGAGTAGGCCGGGGTGGTGCCGCCGGCGTTGGCGATCATCACGCCGTTGAGGCGCTTGGCGATCTGGCCTTCCTCCTTCGGGCCGTAGTGGTCGAACACGTGAAACAGCAGGCCCGAACCCTGGGTCAGGGTCTTGAACTGGTTCTGGAAGCCGATCAGGCCACGCGCGGGAATCTCGTAATCCAGGCGCACACGACCCTTGCCGTCGGACTCCATGTTCTTCAGCTGGCCCTTGCGCACGCCGAGCCTTTCCATCACGGCACCCTGGTGGACTTCCTCCACGTCGACCACCAGCTGCTCGATCGGCTCCATCTTCTGGCCGTCGATTTCCTTGATGATCACTTCCGGGCGCGACACGGCCAGCTCATAGCCTTCGCGGCGCATGTTTTCGATCAGCACCGACAGATGCAGCTCGCCACGGCCGGAGACCAGGAACTTGTCGGCGTCGGAACCTTCCTCGACCTTCAGCGCCACGTTGTGCACCTGCTCGCGATCCAGGCGCTCACGCAGCTGGCGACTGGTCAGGAACTTGCCGCCGGACAGATCCTTGTTGCCGGCGAACGGCGAGTTGTTGACCTGGAAGGTCATCGAGATGGTTGGTTCGTCCACGGTCAGTGCGGGCAACGCCTCCGGCGTATCCAGCGCGCAGACGGTGTCGGAGATGGTCAGATCGGCGATGCCCGAGATCGCGACGATGTCGCCGGCCTCGGCGCTGTCCTGCTCGATCCGCTCCAGGCCGAGGAAGCCCAGCACCTGCATCACCTTGCCCTGGCGCTTCTTGCCGTGGCGATCGATCACGGAGACCGGCATGCCCTTCCGCAAGACGCCGCGCTGGATGCGGCCGATGCCGATCACGCCGACGAAGTTGTTGTAGTCGAGCTGGCTGATGCGCATCTGGAACGCGCCATCCGGATCCACGTCCGGCTTGCTGACGTGCTGCATGATCGCTTCGTACAGCGGGGTCATGTCGCCTTCGCGCACGTCGTCGTTGAGGCCGGCATAGCCGTTCAAGGCCGAGGCGTAGACGATCGGAAAGTCCATCTGCTCCGGCGTGGCGCCAAGGCGATCGAACAGATCCCACACCTGCTCGACCACCCACTCCGGACGGGCGCCCGGGCGGTCGACCTTGTTGATCACCACGATCGGCTTGAAGCCCATCGCGAACGCCTTCTGCGTCACGAAACGGGTCTGCGGCATCGGGCCGTCCATCGCGTCGACCAGGATCAGTACCGAGTCGACCATCGACAGCACGCGCTCCACTTCGCCGCCGAAGTCCGCATGTCCCGGCGTGTCGACGATGTTGATGCGGTTGCCCTGCCAGGTGATGGCGGTGTTCTTGGCCAGGATGGTGATGCCACGTTCCTTTTCCTGATCGTTCGAGTCCATCACGCGCTCGGCCAGCACGGTGCGCTCGTTGAGCGTGCCGGACTGCTTGAGCAGACAATCGACCAGCGTGGTCTTGCCGTGATCGACGTGGGCGACGATGGCGATGTTGCGCAGTTTTTCGATGGACATAGAAAGCACTCGGGTGGCGCTTGTAGCCACCACGTGGGTTATCAGAAGGATTAACCCGTCGATTATACGGATTTATGTGGCAACTTGCTGCACTGCCGCGTCAGCCGTTCATCGGTGCCATGCAAGGCACCTGTCGGGGCCATGTGCCGTGGCCGCGGGTACCCTGGCTGGCAGAAATTGGGCATGGGGGCGCTGGGCCGCCCACTGCCACGGCGGGTCGCAGCTGCAGACAGTTGATCCGGAGCCGCTTTGTCCAGCAGGTGCGCGGACTGCGCCGCGCACCTGCCAGCAGCCTTACGGCAACAGGCTCACCTGGTCGGCGGCAGTGAGCCACAGCAATTGGTAGTGGCCATATGGATAGTCGAAGCTGTAATCCTCGCCGGGTATCGTCGAGGTATGCACGCCGTAGACGAGGCAAGTGCCGGTCGCGCAGTTGATCTCGTCGCTCCACGATTTCATCGAGTACATGTGCGCGCCGAAACGATGCCCGGCGATGCCCTGCAGGAACGGGTTGCTCACCGACAGGCCGTAGGAGCCGCAGGTGGCGGTGGCGACGTTGAACGGATACATCCCGCACGACCACAGCCCGTGCACGGCGCCGGCGATGCCGATGAACACGTCGACCTTGCTGGCCACGCCGAGCTTGTCGATCTCGCGCATCGCCAGGGTCACGCCCATCGAATGGCCGATCACGTCGATGTGCCCACTGCACGAGCTGGCGATTGCGCTGCTGATCGCATTCTTGACGGGTGTTTCCTCGCTGCCGTTGTGGTCGTTGCAGGCGGCGCAGAGTGCATTGCCCCAGGCGGGCGCGACGATCTGCGCATCGCTCCAGCCCCGTTGGCGCAGCAGGTTGTAGGTGTTCTGGAAATCAGCAGGGCTGCCGGTGTTGCCGTGTACCAGCACCACGGTGTCATGACAGGTGGCCCGTGCCGACAGTGCCGGCATGAACAGCAACAGGGCCAGCAGCCCCAGCATGGTCGTCTTGATCGACATCGCTCATATCTCCCTTCGCTTCACGACAGTTCCGCTGGCGCGGAACGGGAGGAGCCGCGCGCCATCGTGCGGCTCCGGATCGGTCGGGCGTCGGCAACCGGCCTGCGGCCGGTCGGGGGAGCGACGTCGTTGTGGTGGCTAAACCACGCCGGTGAGGTAGTACGCGGCAATCACCACCAGCACCGCGAGCGTCTTGATCACGGTGATCGCGAAGATGTCCTTGTAAGCCTGCCGGTGGGTCAATCCGGTCACCGCGAGCAAGGTGATCACGGCGCCGTTGTGCGGCAGCGTATCCATGCCGCCGGAAGCCATCGCAGCGACCCGGTGCAGCACTTCCATCGGGATGCCGGCGGCCTGCGCGTTGGCGATGAAGGTCTCGGCCATCGCACCCAGGGCGATGCTCATGCCGCCGGAGGCAGAGCCGGTGATGCCGGCCAGCGCGGTGACGGTGACCGCCTCGTTGATCAGCGGATTCGAGATGGTGTGCAGCGCGTCGGCCACCAGCTTGAAGCCGGGCAGGGCGGCGATCACCGCGCCGAAGCCATATTCCGAGGCCGTGTTCATCGAAGCCAGCAGCGCGCCACCGACGGCCGCCTTGCTGCCATCGGCAAACTGCCGGATCACTGGCCGCCAGGCGAACGCCAGCACGCACAGGATGCCGACCAGCAGCGCACCCTCCACCGCCCAGATCGCGGCAACCTTGGCCACTTCCTGTACCACCGGCTTGGCGCTGCCGACCACGCTGGGCAGAAACGATTGCGTCTCGCCGTAGACACGTGGAATGGCATCGGTGAACAGCTTGTTGCACACACCGACCAGCACCAGTGGCAGCAGGGCAATCAACGGATGCGCCAGCTTGCCGCCCTCGAACGGTACGGGCTCGTTGACGAGGTTGTCGCCGTAGCCTTCGCCAGCCGCCGCGGCCTTGCGCCGACGCCAGTCGAGATAGCCCAGTCCTGCGATCAGGATGAATACCGCGCCGATCGTACCCAGCCACGGCGCCGCCCAGGTGTTGGTGCCGAAGAATGCCGTGGGGATGATGTTCTGGATCTGCGGCGTGCCCGGCAGCGAATCCATGGTGAAGGTGAACGCACCCAGCGCGATGGTGCCGGGGATCAACCGTTTCGGAATGTCGGACTGGCGGAACAGTTCGGCTGCGAACGGGTACACCGCGAACACCACCATGAACAGCGACACGCCGCCGTAGGTGAGCAACGCGCACACCAGCACAATGGAGAGAATCGCGCGGCTGCGTCCGACCAGGCCGATGGTTGCGGCGACGATCGCCTTGGAGAAACCGGACAGTTCGATCAGCTTGCCGAACACGGCACCGAGCATGAACACCGGGAAGTACAGCTTGAGGAAGCCGACCATCTTGTCCATGAACAGGCCGGTGAATATCGGCGCGACCAGCGACGGCTCGGTCAGCAGCACCGCGCCAAGCGCGGCGATCGGCGCGAACAGGATCACGCTGTAGCCGCGATACGCCGCGAACATCAGAAAACACAGCGCGGCCAGCACGATCAGGAATGCCATCCTTGCGGATCCTCGGGAGACAACGTCGGAATCGACGAGGGCCGAGTATCGGCGCGTGTCGGCCGCACGGGCACTGTACGAAGGTACAAGTGTCGTGTCAGTGCCAGCTGCCTACTCTTCGTCACATCAGCACCCATCGACGATGGATGCGTCTACCGGGAAGGGGAAATCATGAAGCGCACGTATCTGAGTCTGGCGATTGGTCTGGCGACGACGGGCCTGCTGTTTGTCGCACCGCTGTATGCGCAGCAAGGCAGCGACAATAGTGCGGCGACCGATCAGAGCAAGCCGGTGAATGCCAAACAGCTCGGCCAGGTCACGGTGACCGCGCGCAAACGTGAGGAGACCTTGCAGGACGTGCCGATCGCGGTGAGCGCATTTACCGCGGAGTCGTTGGCCAAGCAGAACGTCCAGAACCTCGCCGACCTGCAGGGCAAGGTGCCTTCGCTGCAGATCTATGCCGCACGCGGCTCCAACACGACGCTCACCGCCTACATCCGCGGCGTTGGCCAGGCCGATCCGACCTGGGGTTTCGATCCTGGCGTGGGCATCTATCTCGACGACGTCTATCTGGCCCGCCCGCAAGGCGCCGTGCTGAACGTGTTCGACGTCAATCGGATCGAGGTGCTGCGCGGACCGCAGGGCACCTTGTACGGCAAGAACACCATCGGCGGCGCGATCAAGTACGTCTCCAATCCGCTGCCGGTGAAGACCGAAGGCTCGGTCGAGGTCACCGCCGGCACGCATGGCGAGAAAGACGTCAAGGCCAGCGTGGGCGGAGCCAGTGCCGACCAGGTATGGCGCGCGCGGGCAGCTGTAGCCAGCGAGCACAACGACGGTTTTGGCAAGGACATCCTCAGCGGCAGCCGTAACGGCAACAAGAACACCAATGCAGCGCGCGCCACGCTGGGCTTCTTCCCTTCCAGCAGTTTCAATGCGCAGCTGTCGGTTGATGGCGTGCGCGACAACTCCAACCCGCGCGGCGCCAAGATGCTGATCGCCAACAAACTCGATCCCGCGTACGCGCCGTTGTCGAGCGACTTCGACACGCGCAGCGGCATGGCGCAAGTCAACCACACCAAACTTTACGGCACGGCGCTGACGATGAACTGGATCGCCAGCCAGGAATGGTCGTTCAAATCGGTCACTGCGGTACGCGGATCCGCGACCCTGACCAACATCGATTTCGACACGTTGCCGGAAAAGATCGCCGACGTCAGCGCGACCTACAAGGACCATCAGTTCAGCCAGGAATTGCAGGCCAATTACGATGCCGGTGGTGCCGTGCACGGTGTGGCCGGTCTTTACTACTTCGACGGTTCGGCTACCGGACAGATCCACAACATCTTCCTCGGCTCACCACCGTACAGCACGCTCAAGCTTTCGCAGTACGGCAGCACCGGCGGCCGGACGGGAACCAAAAGCTATGCCGGTTACGGCGATTTCACCTGGGACTTCAGTCCGGCCTGGAGTCTTGATGTCGGAATGCGCTACACGCACGAGACGAAGACCGCACTGATCCAGAACTTCGGCTTTGCCGATGCAACCTTCAGCACGCCGATCACGACGCTGGCGAACTTCAGCGGCTCACATGCCAGCAACAACATTTCGCCCAAGGTCTCACTCGACTGGAGCGCCAGCAGCCAGATCAAGCTCTATGCCAGCTACAGCGAGGGCTTCCACTCGGGCGGTTACAACATTCGCGCCAACTGCGTCGCGGTGCCTACATCGTGCCGTCCGATCGAGGACGAAAAGGTGCAGTCGTTCGAACTGGGCAGCAAGATGACGTTCCTGGACGACCGTCTGATGATGAACACGGCGGCGTTCCACAACGTGTACTCGAACATCCAGCTCTCGGTGTTCAGCTCGTACACGCTGCCGAATGGAAGTCAGGGCTTCTTCGGCGATTTCACCAACGCGGGCAAGGGCCATATCGATGGTGTGGAAGAGGAGTTCGCCTGGAAGCCGGCCGAAGAATGGACCCTCAGCGGCAACTTCGCCTACTTGCACACCAAATACACCCAATACCTGACCCGGGGCGTCAATGTCGCCGACCAGCAGAAGTTCACCAATGCACCGAAGTGGTCGGGTGGTCTGGCGCTGGAAAACACGCACGTGCTGGCCAACGGTGGCAGCTTCACCGCCCGCATCAACTACACCTACCAGAGCCTGGTGTACCCGGAGACAACGCTGTCGCCGCTCATCGCGCAGCCGGCTTACGGCCTCTGGAATGCCGGCCTAATCTGGCACGTCAACCAGCCGTGGACACTGAGCCTGCAGGGGACCAACCTGGCGAACAAGTCGTACCGCACCACCGGCTACAACATCGCTGCGCTGGGCATCTTCACCGGGTTCTATGGCGCCCCGCGGATGGTTACGCTCAGTGCACGCTACGCGTTCTGATCGCAGTCGCTCGCGCAAGCCTTTGGCCTGGACATCACAACCAAACGGAGCAGACCGATGAACACCCGATGGGTAACGCGCCTGCTATGGCTGGCCCTGCTGACCAGCGCCGGCACTGCCTGCGCGAAAGACGCAAGCACGAGCCTGCCCAGACTCAAGATCGACCCGGCGCGTACCGCCGTGGTCGGCTTGTCCTCCGGCGCATACATGGCAACGCAGGCGCAGCTGGCGTATCCGGAACTGTTTCCGAACGCGGCCATGGTGGCTGGCGGCCCGTTCGGTTGCGCCGGCGGCAAGCTGGACGTCGCGCTCGGCAGTTGCATGAAGGGCGTGCCGGCACCGGATGTCGCCGTGCTGGTGGCGAGTGCCGGGAAGCGTTCCGCCGCCGGCGAGATCGGTGCGCTGAAGGATCTCGCGCACGCCCATGTCTACCTGCTGCATGGCAGCGCCGATGCGCTGGTGGCACCGGCGGTGGCGGAGGCTGGCGCCCATTTCTACGAGCAGCTGCGAGTGGCACGCCGGGCCTGAAGGGCATGCAGGTGCATGACGATGGCCAGCGCGCGTTCGCACACAACCTGCCGGTGGCGGCCAGCGGCGACGACTGCGGCAAATCGGTCGCGCCGTACCTCGGCCACTGCGGCTTCGACGCCGCCGGCGAGATCTTCGCGCAAATGTTCGGCAAGCCGGTGCATGCTGCAGCCGAGGCACGCGGGGAGCTGCGCACGTTCGACCAGGATGCCCTGCGTCCCGACGGTGCCGATGCGTTCATGGCCAAGACCGGCTACGTCTACCTGCCACCTGCCTGCCTCGCCGGAAAGCCGTGCGGCGTGGTGGTCGCGTTCCACGGCTGCAAACAGAATGCCGATGCGGTGGGCGAGGCGTTCGTGAAAGACGCCGGCTTCAACCGCTGGGCCGACGTCTACAACGTGGCCGTGCTATATCCTCAAACCCGCGCAAGTTTCGCGCCCTTGAATCCGCAAGCATGCTGGGACTGGTGGGGATACTCCGGAGCCGACTACGACAGCCGTCACGGCGTGCAGTTGCGCTGGCTGGTGAACGCAGTTCGCGCCTTGGGGTTGCCGGCAGGGTATTGATGGCGCCATCTGCTGCACCCCCTGCAGGCAGGGGGAGGTTGGGAGGGGGGTGCTCAATCTTGCGGGAAGATCAAAAGCACTCCTCACTTGAAGGACTCCTTTGCGATCGCCCAACCCTCTCCTGCGAGCAGGTGAGGGAGCATGGCCCAGGGAACCTTCCATGCTGAGCACCAGCCTGATCGCCTTCGCCGCGCTGTGCTGGCTCGGCCTGCTGTTCGGCGTGGCCCTGCTCGGCGAACGTCGTCCGCAACTGTTCGAGAAACGCTGGGCGATCGTCTACGCGCTGTCGCTGGCGATCCACTGCACTTCGTGGACGTTCTACGGCACGGTGACCCAGGCCAGCCGCTCCGGCTGGTGGCTGCCGCCGACGTTTGTCGGGGCGATCCTGATGTATCTGTTCGCGCTGAAATTCCTGCGCCGGATGGTGCAGCTGGTGCGCGAGTACAACGCCGGTTCGCTGGCCGACCTGATCGCGGTGCGGCTGGGGCGGCATTCGGGGCTGGCCGCGCTGGTCACCGTGGTGGTGTTGATCGGCATCGTGCCGTACATCGCGTTGCAGCTGAAGGCGGTGGCGATGAGCTACGGCATCCTCAGTCACGGCCAGCTGTCCGAGTCGGAGCCGTGGCAGGACAGTGCGCTGTATGTGGCGTTGCTGATGGCGCTGTTCGCGATGCTGTTCGGTACGCGCCGCGCCTCGACCATGGCGCACAATCGCGGGCTGGTATTGGCGATGGCGTTCGAGTCCCTGTTCAAGCTCGGCGCGATGCTGGCGCTGGGCACACTCCTGTTCGCCGCACTGCCCGCAGGCTTGCCGGTCAACGTGCCGCCACCGCCGGACAGCAGCGGTTTCCCGGCGCTGATCCTGCTCGGTGCGCTGGCGATGTTCACCATGCCGCACCAGTTCTATGCGGGCATCGTGGAGTGCCGCAACAACGGGCATCTGCGCAGCGCGCGCTGGCTGTTCCCGTTGTACCTGCTGCTGATCTCGCTGCCGATCCTGCCGCTGGCGCGGCTGGGCGATGCGTTGCTGGGGCCGAGCGGGGTGTCGTCGGACATGTACGTGCTGGCGCTGCCGATGGCCCGCGGCGAACACGGCCTGGCGTTGATCGCCTTCCTCGGCGGCCTCAGTGCCGCCACCAGCATGGTGGTGATCGCCACGCTGACGTTGAGCCTGATGGTGGTCAATCACTTCATCGCACCGCTGCGCGTGAAAGCCGGTTGGGGCCGCGACGAACATGGTGATCTGCGTGGCGAACTGCTGAACCACCGGCGCGTGGCGATCCTGGGGGTGATCCTGCTGGCGTGGGCTTACAGCCGCGTATTGGCACGCAACGAGGCGCTGGCCGATATCGGTGCGATCTCGTTCTCCGCACTGGCCGGACTCGCGCCGGCGCTGCTGGCAGCGGTGTATCGCCCGCAACTGGGTTCGCGTGCGGTGATGGCCGGGCTGGCTGCCGGCACGCTGGTATGGGTGTATGCGGTGCTGCCGTCGCTGCTGCCGTCAGCATTGCCCTGGCTGCACGTGGGCCCATTCGGCCTGCGCTGGCTGGCGCCGGATGACCTGCTCGGGCTCGGCGACTGGAACCGGCTGGGTCGTGCGGTGGTGGTGAGTCTGGCGGCGAATGGTGCGGTCATGCTGGCCGTGGCCGGCTCGCGTTATGGCCGGGCCACGCATGCAATCAGTGTGGGCCATGTCGGCGTCACCGAACTGCATGCGCTGGCGGCCCGCTTCCTCCCACCCGAGCGGGTCGAGCACTTGTTCGCCAACGCGCCGGCTGCCGGCTCCGCCGGCAGTACGCGCGTGGCCGAGGTCGAGCACGAACTGGCCGCGGTGATCGGTGCCGCTTCCGCACGCCTGCTGCTGGAAGTGGTCCACCGGCAGGGCCGCGACGATCTGGATACCGTCGTCGCCATCGTCGGCGAGGCGGCGCAGGACCTGCGCTTCAACCAGCGCGTGCTGGAAGCGGCGCTTGAGAACATGAGCCAGGGCATCTGCGTGGTCGACGCCGAGCTGCAGCTGGTCGCCTGGAACAGTCCGTATGCGCGCCTGTTCAACTATCCACCCGAACTGCTGCAGGTCGGCCGCCCGGTGGCCGAGCTGACCCGATACAACATCGACGCCGGCATGCTCGGTCCCGGCGAAGCGGAGCAGCGCGTGCAGCGCCGACTCACCCACATGCGCGCGGGCACCCGACACCTGTCCGAGCGGCGCTTCCCCGACGGCACCATCGTCGAGATCCGCGGCAACCCGATGCCGGGCGGCGGCTTCGTCGCCACCTTCACCGACGTCACCGCGTTCCGCCAGGCCGAAGGCTCGCTCAAGCGCATCAACGAAACGCTGGAACTGCGCGTAGAGGAACGCACCCGTGCACTGGCCGCAGCCTCCGACGAAGCACAGGCCGCGAACGACGCGAAGAGCCGTTTCCTCACCGCCGTCACCCACGACCTGATGCAGCCGCTGCATGCGGCGCAACTGTTCGCCCATTCGTTGACCGAGCGCGGCGCAGATGCCATTACCGCGCAACATCTGAATGGCGCACTCGCCGCCACCGAAGGCCTGCTCACCGGCCTGCTCGACGTGGCCCGGCTCGAAGGCGGCCGCCTGCATCCGCAACCGCGCGCGTTCCCGCTGGCCGACGTGCTCGATCCGCTGGCCGCCGAATTCCGCGCCATTGCGCTTGACCGTGGCGTGCGGCTGGACGTGGTCGGCACGGGTGCGTGGGTGCGCTCCGATCCGCAGCTGCTGCGCCGCGTGCTGCAGAATTTCCTGTCGAACGCATTGCGCTATGCGGAACACGGCCGCGTGGTGCTCGGTGTGCGCCGTTCCGGCCAGCAGCTGCGCGTGGAAGTGTGGGATACCGGGCCGGGTATCGCGCCAGGCGAACAGCAACTGATCTTCCAGGAATTCCGCCGCGGCAGTGCCGCGGGCGGGCAGGGACTCGGCCTGGGTTTGTCGATTGCGCAACGCATGGCCGGTTTGCTCGGTCATCCGCTCCGGCTGCGCTCGTGGCCCGGTCGCGGCAGCGTGTTCGACCTCAGCGTGCCGATCGCGCGAGCGGCGATACGACTGCCGCCGGTCGCCGATGCGCAGCAACCAGTGCCAGCCGGTCGTGCGCTGGTGCTGGACAATGAGCCGGCTGCACTCGCCGCACTCAGCAGCCTGCTCACCAGCTGGGGCTGGCACGTGCATGCCGTGCGCAATGCCGAGCAGGCGCTCGCGACGCCATGGCGGCCGGATCTGCACATCCTCGATTTTCACCTCGATGGCGGATGCACCGGTCTCGATGTGTGGGAGCTGCTGCGCGCGCGGCACGCCGAGGTGCCGACCGTGATGCTGACTGCCGATCGTGACGGCGAGCTGCGCCAGCGCCTGTTGGACGCGGGAATCGGCGTGCTCTACAAGCCGCTCAAACCGCTGGCGCTGCGGCAGGTGTTGCAGCGGGTCGCGGCCGGCGTAGCGCGTGCTTGATGCATGGCTTCGGCGCTGCTGGCGGCTTTCGGCGGCGGATGCGGCCCTTTGAAAGGGCATGCCGACACGGCTTTCGCACGGGGCCGCAGGGAGTTACCGCGCTGCGCGCAACCGCGCCACCACCTGGGCCAGGTTGCGGGACTCATCATCGAGCCCTTTCGGCAAGACATCGAGGTTCGTTGGCTTCAACGCCGAGGCTTTTTGCCTCATGCGTGAGGCTTTTGGGCTCAACGCTGAAGTCATTCAGCTCGACGTCGAGGTAGTCGAGCCTCACGGTTGAGGCTTTCTGCCTCATGTGTGAGGCTTTTTGGCTCAACGTCGAGGTGATTGCACCTCATCGTTGAGGCCCTTTTTGCTCATTGCCGAGGCAAAAAGCCTCGCACCTGAGCCGGAAAGCCTCCTGCATGAGGAAAGAACGCTCAGCGATGAGGCTTTGAACCTCGTCTGTTCAGTTGAATGGGGCAAGGCGCGGGTGCGAGCCTGTTGGCCGTGGCCGGCGATAGCCTGGGGTTAGCGTCTGACATCACACGCGCCAACCACGCTCGCGCAGCAATCCTTCCCCCACGGCCTCGCCATGGTGTTCGACAGCGAACCACAGGCGCTAACCGCGCTTGGGTTTCCCCGTCGGCTCTCGGCCAGACCCTGTCATTCGACAAGGCTGCGCCAGTCGTCGACAATTGAAATTGAAGTGTTAGAACGTGGCTAGGTGGACGGTAAATTCGATTCGTCCCGCTGATTTTCGCGGTGCCTCTGTGCGGGATTCTGAGATGACAGAAGCAGAGCATGAGTATCGTTGCCCGTTGCGTGCGGTGGACAGCCGACTTGACGACGTACACCGGCATTGGCACGAGGCTGAACGCCGATATTTTGACCCTGACAGTTTCAGGGTCGCGATCCAGGCCGCGATTCAGACACTGCGCACCGTCACCTTCATTGTGCAGAGTAACAAGCGGCTTTTCAGTAATTTCGAACCTTGGTATGAGTCATGGCAAGACAAGCTGCGCGATGATCCCTTGATGCGCTGGATTGTGGACGCGCGTAACAAGATCGAAAAGCAAGGCGATCTCGAAGCGCATAGTTTCGTTCGGGCCGATATTTTGGCGTCCTATTACGAAGAAGGGCCGCGAAAGGAGGTCCCGGCTGAGCTATTTCAAAGTCCAGATGAACTGTTCGAAAACATTCCCACCGAAGCATTAAGAAACCATGTTTTCAAGGACGGCATCCTGCGCATTCAGCGGCGCTGGGTAGAAAACACTTTGCCGGACTACGAGCTTTTAGACGCTGTGGGAATTGCGTACGGGAGAATCGCCGAGCTAGTGGCTGACGCTCACCGGGAACTTGGCTTGGAACCGCCTTCCACGATGGTCGGGGACATCGACCGCACACAGGGCACAGATTCGCGAGGGGGAAGGCTGCCCTGCATGATAGGCCACGGCGACTCCCGCAGTCTCAATGTGTGGCTGGCGACGGGTCAGGTAATGGAATTTGAGCAGGAAACTGTCGATTTCGACAGAGAACATGCGGAGCACGTCGCCGGCAAGTACGGGCTTGATCCGAAAGAAATGTTCTCGCCAGCCGACCCTACACCCGAAGCGACGTTGAACGGCCTGTTCGCCACAGCCAGAAAAATGTTTGCCGTGGATGGTTATCACCAAACCATTGCGTTTCTCATGAGCGGCGCACGGCCCGTAAATGTGATGTCACTGGCTCTTCAGGAGCACGGAGAAAAATACCTCGCCATGAGGATGCTTGCAAACGAGGTGATCAAATACGGCGCGGATGGCGTGATTATCATCAGTGAGGTCTGGAGCGCCCCCTTTGATCCGAGCAATCCTTACCGTCGTGCGGCAGATTCACCTGAAAAAAAAGAATTTCTGTCAGCTATCCTCGCGACCAAAATTGGTGATCCCGTGCAACTCCTTGCGCTGATTGAGCGCAAGGGCGATAACGTGACGCTCGGGGACACGAACACGTTTCGGAATCAGGCGCAAATTGCTTTCGCCCCAGTGTACGCCGCATGGGGACGTGAGATTCCTGACGCTTGGATCAAAGCGACAAAGATCGGCGCCCGTGATGGAGCATCTGGCCACGATTTCACGACATGATTTCAGACGTGTCGCACTTGCCGATGCTCTCGCTTACGTAGCAGGTGAACGTTCGCTTTAAAGAAGGCCGAAGGGCCGTTCCGGGTCGAACATTGCCCATTCGAGATATCGGCGCACGCTGGCAGGCTCCACCACCTTGGTAGGAGTCCACCATGAATACGATCGATGTATCCATCCAACGCCGCGCACCCTGGAACAAGGGCAAACTCACCGGGCAAAAGGCCCCGCTCAGGCTCCGCGACATTTGGGCGATTCGGATCCGCCTTCAGCTGGCAAAGAAGGCTCGGGATCTTGCATTGTTCGATCTGGCGATCGACAGCAAGCTGAGGGCGTGTGACCTAGTCAGGCTCCGGGTGCGCGATGTCGGTTCTGCGGATCACATTTCCTCCCGCACCATCGTCCTTCAACAGAAGACCCAGCGCCCGGTCCAGTTTGAAATCACTGCGCCGACGCGAGATGCCATTTCCGCTTGGATCAAGCAGGCTCAGCTTCAATCGAACGGATTTCTGTTTCCGAGCCGGATCCATAACTCGGACCACCTTTCGACCCGGCAATACGCACGAATCGTCAATGAGTGGATCGCAGGAATCGGTTTGGACGTTGCTGCGTACGGTACGCACACCATGCGCCGTACAAAGGCCACCTTGATCTACCGACGCACCAAGAACTTACGTGCCGTGCAGTTGCTCCTTGGACATACCAAGCTCGAAAGCACGGTGCGATACCTTGGCATCGAAGTTGAAGATGCTCTTGAGATTGCAGAGCAGACGGAGGTCTGATGGGATCAGGTCTAAGCCGGATGGCGACACGAGGCACGGTCGCTATCCGGCCAGAAACGGTCGATCGACGTCGGGTCGAGGGACGCGTCGCCTTTTGCGGGAGTGGTCTGGACAGCGGTATGGGCCGCGTGGCTGGCGGGCGACTAAGGACTCACGGAATCACTCGCTTCGCATGTG
>DAHUXL010000204.1 GCA_027307195.1 Rhodanobacter sp.
GCCGGGACCGCCGAAGAGCTCTCTACGCGGTGTGATCAGCGACGACCTGCTGCTGCGTGCACTGACCCGACGCGCCGACATAGCCCAGCTGGCGCGCACGGCGGAAAGCGTGGCCGCAGCCACTCGGGGTTGGTTGATCGATCTGCAGGACCTGCCAGCAAGCGATATCGCGTCGCACTGGTGGCCGACATTGCAGTCGTTACTCAGTCGCCAGTCGACCATGCTGCATTTCGCCAGCGCCGAACGCTGGCAGCGCAAGCCGTGGCATCGCTGGCGCATCTGGCGCGGAACAGGGCGTTGAGCATGTTGCAGTTGCGCCGGCGCGAGAGCAAAGGCTTGCCCAGCGGCTGGCCGGCTTCGGTGCATCCGGTATTGCAGCAGGTTTACGCCGCGCGTGGTGTCTTGACGCCAGCGGAGGTTGAACACCGACTCGCCCGGATGCTGTCGCCGCAACTGCTGGGTGGCATGACGCAGGCCGTCGATCTGCTGGCCGAAGCGATCCGCGATGACTGGAGCATCCTGATCGCCGGCGACTACGACTGCGACGGTGCCACCGGCACCGCAGTGGCCGTGCGTGGCCTGCGCTTGCTCGGCGCGAAACGGGTGAGCTATGCCATCCCCAATCGCTTCGTCCACGGTTATGGGCTGAGTCCCGCGCTGGTCGCATCGTTGCAGCCGACGCCGCAACTGATCATCACCGTCGACAATGGCGTGGCCAGCATGGCCGGCGTGGCCGCGGCGAAAGCACGCGGCATCCGGGTGATCGTCACCGATCATCATCTGCCTGGCGAGCAGTTGCCGGCGTGCGATGCGATGGTCAATCCGAATCTGGCCGGTGATCCATTCCCCAGCAAGATGCTGGCCGGTGTAGGTGTGATGTTCTATCTGCTGCTGGCCCTGCGTGCACGGTTGCATGAGCAGTGCGCATTCGCTGGTGCAAAGCCGGATCTGTCAGTGCTGCTCGATCTGGTCGCACTGGGCACGGTGGCCGATCTGGTGCCACTGGATTTCAACAACCGCGTGCTGGTCGAGGCCGGATTGCAACGCATCCGCAGCGGCCGTGCCTGTGTCGGCATCACCGCGCTGGTCGAATCCGGCAAGCGCAGCGTGGCGACGCTGTGCTCCAGCGATCTCGGCTTTACTGTCGGGCCGCGCTTGAATGCAGCGGGCCGACTGGAAGACATGCGGCTCGGTGTCGAATGCCTGCTGACTGACGACATGGTACAGGCTCGCCGTTGTGCCGAGCAGCTCAGCGCGATCAACCTGGAGCGACGCGACCTGCAGGCGTCGATGGTGGCCGAGGCCGAGCAGATGGTGGTCGGCTTGACCGACATCGACGCGATCGGCGTGGCGCTGTACGAGCCGTCATGGCATGCCGGCATCGTCGGCCTGGTCGCGTCCAAGCTGAAGGATCGGCTGCATCGCCCGGTGATCGCCTTCGCACCGGCCAGCGAGGAAGACACCGGCAACCTGCGCGGCTCGGCGCGCTCGATCGCCGGCTTCCATATCCGCGATGCGCTGGCCGCGATCGACGCGCGCCAGCCCGGTCTGATCGAGCGCTTCGGCGGCCACGCGATGGCGGCCGGACTGAGCATGAAGACCTGCGACTACCCGCGTTTCGCGGCAGCGTTCGACGCGATCGCGCGGGAGCTGATCGACGCCGAACGCCTGCAGGCTGTGCTGTATACCGATGGCGAACTTCCGCCGGGTGCCGCGTCACTGGCGCTGGCCCGGCAACTGCGTCATGCCGGTCCGTGGGGGCAGGCGTTCCCCGAGCCGTTGTTCGACAACCTGTTCGAATGTGCCAGCTGGAAAGTGATGGGCGAACGGCACCTGCGCCTGCAGTTGCGCGACCCGCGCGACGGCAGCGTGCATGACGCGGTGATGTTCAATGCGTATCACGGCCAGCCGCCGCCACCGCATCTGCGCGCCGCCTACGAGCTGACCATCAACGACTGGCAAGGCCGCGAAACAGCGCGCCTGTTGTTGCGGCACATCGAACCGGCCTGATTCGGCAACCCGATCCACTTGCACGTTTTTCACGTGGCCTGATCCAAGCTGGCGACAACCCCGCCCATGGAGAATGCTCGTGATCGCACAGATCGAAGGATTGCCCGCCGGTACGCTGGGTTTCCGCGCCCACGGCCAGGTCACCGCGGCCGACTACGAAAACATCATCGTGCCGGATGTCGAGGCGGCGTTCGCGCTCAATCGAAAGTTGCGGCTGCTGTACGTTACTGCCGAGGATTTCACCGGCTTCGACCCCGGTGCGATGTGGGACGACGCCAAGCTGGGCATGCGCCATTTCAGTAGCTGGGAACGTATCGCCCTGGTCACTGACGTGGGTTGGCTGCGTACCGCCGCGACGGCGTTCAGTTTTGCCGTGCCTGCACAGTTTCGCCTGTTCCATGGTGCCGAGCTGTCCGAAGCCACGCATTGGATAGCTGATCAGCAGACGGCCTAGAAAGCGGATTCACCGGCGCATGTCGCCGGCGTGCCCTGCACTTGCCATCGCGTCGCTGATCTGTTCAAGTTGGCACATGCATTCCGCCGCCACCAGCTTCCAGAACCTCGCCGCGTCTTCCGCGCGGGGTTTCGTGGTAGCCGGCAACAACAATAATCGCGCGAACAATAACGCCAACTTCTGGCGGGCCGACGCGTAGCTTCAAGTTTCCAAAACATACGCAAAAAAGGCCCGCCTAGAGCGGGCCTTTTTTGTTTTAGGACCATGGATGGCCCGTATGCCGGAAACGCCGGAGCAGTTTTCGGCCAAGCAGCGATTTTCATCAACGACGAGGGGAAGGGTGATGTGTTCGATCTTTGGGATATTCGATCTGCAACCAGGCGACGACCTGGCTGCGTTGCGCCGGCAGGCGCTGGAACTGTCGCAGCGTCAGCGTCATCGCGGGCCGGACTGGAGCGGGGTGTTCGTCGATGCGGGCGTGATCCTGGTGCACGAGCGCCTGGCCATCGTCGATCCTGCCAGCGGTGCGCAGCCCTTGCGTTCGCGCGATGGCGCACTCGCGCTGGCGGTGAACGGCGAAATCTACAACCACCAGGAGCTGCGTGCCGCCAGCGCGTATGACTTCACCACTGGCTCGGACTGCGAGGTGATCAATGCGCTGTATCGCGAGCTGGGTGCAGACGGTTCCCTCGCTGATCTTGTCGGCAAGCTCAACGGCATCTTCGCGTTTGCCCTGTGGGATGGCGCAGCTCAACGCTACGTGATCGCCCGCGATCCGATCGGGGTCTGCCCGCTGTACTGGGGACATGATGCGCAGGGTCGCCTGTGCGTGGCCTCGGAAATGAAGGCGCTGGTCGGTGTATGCGCGGACGTGTCGCCGTTTCCACCCGGTCATGTGTATGACAGCACCGATGGCGAGCTGCGCCGCTACTACCACAAGCCATGGCGTGACTATGCGCATACGCAAGGCCACGATGTCACGGCGCCAGCCTTGCGCCAGGCCTTCGAGCAGGCCGTGCATCGTCAGCTGATGACGGACGTCCCTTACGGTGTGTTGCTTTCCGGAGGACTGGATTCCTCCCTGGTGGCCGCGTGTGCCGCGCAGTTCGCGCGTCATCGCATCGAGGAGGGCGATCGCACCGAAGCCTGGTGGCCGCGGCTGCATTCGTTCGCGATCGGCCTGGACGGCTCGCCGGACCTGGCTGCCGCGCAGATCGCTGCGGACGCACTGGGCACCGTGCATCACGGCTTTGTCTACACGTTCTGGGAAGGACTGGATGCGTTGCCCGAAGTGATCCGGCACATCGAGACCTACGACGTCACCACCATCCGCGCGGCCACGCCGATGTACCTGCTGGCGCGACGTATCAAGGCGATGGGCGTGAAGATGGTGCTGTCCGGCGAAGGCTCGGACGAGTTGTTCGGCGGCTACCTGTACTTCCACAAGGCGCCGTCGGCCGAGGCGTTCCACGAGGAGACCGTGCGCAAACTCGACGCATTGCATAGCTACGACTGCCTGCGCGCGAACAAGGCGATGATGGCCTGGGGTGTGGAGGCGCGCGTACCGTTCCTCGATCTGGAGTTCATCGATGTGGCGATGGGCCTGGACGCGCAGCACAAGATGGCCGGGCAGGGCCGCATCGAGAAGGCCGTCCTGCGCGAGGCGTTCGACGGCGCGCTGCCGGATTCGATCCTGTGGCGACAGAAGGAGCAGTTCAGCGATGGTGTCGGCTACGGCTGGATCGACGGCCTGAAGGCGCATGCGGAACAGGCGATCAGCGATCGCGAATTCGTCGCCGCCGCGGCACGGTACCCGTTCAATACGCCGGCAACCAAGGAGGCATATTTCTATCGGCGCATCTTCGAGCAGCACTTTCCAGGGGAGGCCTGCGCGGCCACCGTTCCGGGCGGCAAGTCGATCGCCTGTTCGTCGCCGGCAGCGCTGGCGTGGGACCCGGCATTTGCGAACGCCGTCGATCCTTCGGGCCGCGCGGTCAAGGGAGTGCACGACCACGCGCTGGCCTGAGTATTCAAAGCAGTACCGCGAGCAGCGAAGCCGCCACGCACCATCCGGTGATGGCAAGTGCCGGCCATCGTGCCCAGGCGAGCAAGGCGAAGGCACTCAGCGCGATGACCATATCGAGTGGGCGTTCCACGGCACTGATCCACACCGGGTTGTACAACGCAGCGGCGAGCAGGCCGACCACGGCGGCGTTGACGCCGGCGAGCACGCGCGCGGCATCATCCCGCGCGGCGAGCGCCTGCCAGAACGGCAACGCCGCGGAAACCAGCAACAGCCCCGGCAGAAAGATCGCGAGCAGGCAGACCGTGGCGCCAAGCGCGCCACTATGTCCGACGCCGATGCGTTCACCGAGAAATGCCGCGAGGCTGAACATCGGGCCGGGCACCGCCTGGGCCGCACCGTAGCCGGCGAGGAAGCTGTTGCCATCGAGCCAGCCCGGATCGACCACGGTCTGCTTCAGCAGGGGCAGCACCACATGGCCACCGCCGAATACCAGCGCGCCGGCACGGTAGAACCCAGCCGTCAGCTGGGCCCATGCTGGCGCGCCAGGCCAGGGCGCCAGGGAGAGCAGCAGCAAGATGGCGAACACGGCCAGCAGTGCGATGCCGCCGTGACGCCCATGCCGCAGAACCAGACGATCGCCCGGATGGGCCATTACCGTGCGGCACAGCCACGGACCCAGCACCGCACCGAGGGCGACCACCATCAATTGCATCCATGCATTGCCGCCGATCATGATCAGCAGGGCGGCGAGCGCGGCGAGCAGCAGACGCGGTACGTCCGGCGTGAGCCGGCGCACCATGCCGAGCAGACCATGGGCGACCACCGCCACGGCTACCAGTTTCAGTCCGTGGATCGCCGCCTGACCCGGCGCGCCGTACAGATGGGTACTCAACACGGCGAAGGCAAACATCAGCAGCGCCGAGGGCAGCGTGAACCCGACAAAAGCGGCGAGGCCGCCCCATCCGCCCGCCCGCAGCAGGCCGATGGAAAACCCCAGCTGGCTGCTCGCCGGTCCCGGCAGGAACTGGCACAACGCCAGCAGCTGGCCGAAATGTTCGTCATCCAGCCAGCGGCGCCGTTCGACAAACTCGCGATGGAAATAGCCCAGATGCGCGATCGGTCCGCCGAACGAGGACATGCCCAGCTTGAGAAATACGGCCAGTACCTCCCATGCGGACCCGGAGGTGGCCAGTGCAGGTGTGCGTGCTGCGTGGTTCATGCGCAATCGAACAACATCATGAAACCGAAGTCCATGTGCAGCAGCATATGGCAGTGGAAAAGCGAGAGCCCACGCTGCTCGGCCGTGAAATCGACATCCATGCTCTGGTAGCCGCCCAGCATCGCCACGTCCTTGATCACGCCGGCGACAGGCTGGCCGGCGATGCGGGTGATCTCGAAGCTGTGTCGGTGCAGGTGCATCGGGTGGATGTCGTCGCTGGCGTTGTGCATGCGCAGCCGGTAGCGCTTGCCGTACTGCAGTCGGTAGGTGGGTTGCATCGTGCGCATGTCGAACGGCTGGCCGTTGATCGTCCACTGGTTGAAGCCATGGACGGCCGCGTTGCGCTTGGCGAAGGTCAACTCGAGGGTCTCGTCGGGAGTGGCCGGCGGCGGCGCATCCGGTGAGGCGAAGCGGCGATAGTCCCACTCGAACGGCGGCGGCTTGATCCATTGCGGCTTGCCGCCCTGGCCGGCGTACTCGACCACGACGCCCATGCCGCGGGCGCGATCGTCATCGGCCAGGTCGCCGAGTATCCACACGCCCGGATGCGTCATCTCGACGATGGCTGAAATGCGCTCGGCGGTGCCCAGCCACAACAGCGGCACCGCTGCCGGATGTGGCACCGGATTGCCGTCCAGCGCCACCACCGTGAACGTGTGACCGGGCAGGGCGAGGCTGCGGATCTCGGTGGCGCTGGCGTTGACGATGTGCAGCAACACGCGCTCGCCGGCGCGCACGCGGACAGGCTCGCCGTGGCCGAGCATGCGACCGTTGATCGAGAACGACTGGTAGCCGACTTCGTATCCGTGCGACATGCCACGGGCCAGCGAGGCTTTCATGGTCATTTCGCCACGTTGCTGCAAGGCCGGGTCGCGTTCGCCCGGTCGCAGGAAATCCATCGCCATGTCGCCGCCCTTGCTGAAGAACGGATCGAACTCCTTCAGCGTCAGGAACACCTCGCGGTCCCAGGCGCCGGACTCTTGCTGCGGCTCGATGTACAGGGGCCCGACCAGGCCGCTGTACTGGCCAAGGTCGAGATTGGCACCGGCGCGCAGATGCGTGTGATAGAAGCGCAGCCCCGCCGGCCCGGGCGTGAAGGCGATCCGGCGCATGCCGTAAGCCGGAATGTACGGGGTCCCTTCTTCGGCAGCGCCATCCACCGCGGCGGACAGGAACTGTCCGTGCCAGTGCAGTTGCTCCGGCGTTTCGGTGTCGTTGTGGATGTCCACCACCACCGGCCGGCCTTGCTTCAGCCGTAGCAGCGGCCCGGGAAACCGGTCGTTGTAGGTGCGGGTGGAAACGATGTGATCGGGCGCCAGCTCCACCAGGCTCCGGCCGATGCGCAGCGCGCAGTCGGCATTGCCATGCGGTCCGGACGCCCGCATCGCCGCCACATCACTAGACACATCATCGGCCTGCAACAGTCCCGGCAGGGCACCACCCAAGGTGGCCATGCCCCCCAGTTTCAGGAACTTTCGACGGTCGATCGGCATGGCGAGCTCCGTTCGGAAGCGGGTATGGCGAGTGTGGTTGCAGTGCGTTGTACAACGAAGGCGGCGTCTCCTCTGGTATTCTTGTGCGCTTGCATTCTGGACCGCCATCACATGATCGAGACCAATCCCATCCTTGCGCAGATCGGCGACCTTCGGGGCCGCGTCGAGTCGCTTAGGGGGTATCTTTGACTACGCTACAAAAAGCGAACGTCTGGAAGAAGTAAGCCGCGAACTGGAGAACCCGAACGTCTGGGACGATCCGGCGCGCGCGCAGGAGCTGGGTCGCGAGCGCGCCCGCCTGCATACCATCGTCAATGGCATCGACACGCTGACCGCGAGTTTGACCGACGCCAGCGAGCTGCTGGAGATGGCGGTCGCCGATGATGACGAGGACACCGCCAGCTCGGTCGTCAGCGATCTTGCCAGGCTCGAGGCGCAGGTCGGCAAGCTGGAATTCCAGCGCATGTTCTCCGGCAAGATGGACGCGACCAACGCGTTTGTCGACATCCAGGCCGGCGCCGGCGGTACCGAGGCGCAGGACTGGGCCGAGATGCTGCTGCGCATGTACCTGCGCTGGTGCGAGTCGCGCGGCTGGAAGACCGAACTGATGGAGGTCAGCGGCGGCGACGTGGCCGGCATCAAGTCCGCCACGTTCCGGGTCGAAGGCGACTATGCCTACGGCTGGCTGAAGACCGAGATCGGCGTGCACCGGCTGGTGCGCAAGAGCCCGTTCGATTCGGACAACCGCCGGCATACCAGCTTCACCTCGGTGTTCGTGTCGCCGGAAGTCGACGACGACATCGACATCGAGATCAACCCGGCCGACCTGCGCACCGATGTGTACCGCTCGTCCGGTGCCGGTGGCCAGCACGTCAACAAGACCGAATCGGCGGTGCGCATCACGCATATCCCGACCAACACGGTCGTGGCCTGCCAGACCGGCCGTAGCCAGCACGCGAACCGCGACACCGCGATGAAGATGCTGGCCGCGAAGCTGTACGAACTGGAAGTGCAGAAGCGCAATGTCGAACGCGATGCGCTGGAGGCGACCAAGTCCGATATCGGCTGGGGCAGCCAGATCCGCAACTACGTGCTTGACCAGAGCCGCATCAAGGATCTGCGTACCGGCATTGAACGCACCGACACGCAGAAGGTGCTGGATGGCGACCTCGACGAGTTCATCGAAGCCAGCCTGAAATCCGGCCTCGAAGCGGGTTCGAAACGCATCGATGCGTAAGTACTGACCCGTTGAATCAGCCCGATCACCTGCCTGGAGCCCCGGCATGAACAGCAAGAAGATCTGCGGAATCCTTGTCGCATTCGCCGCACTTGGGGCGTTCAACGGCACGGCTGTCGCTCAGGAGAGCTCGGGTGTCAAGCAGGACGCCAAGGCTGTCGGCCACGGCGTGGCCAACGGTGCTCGCGATGTCGGCCACGCGACCAAGCACGTCGCCGTCAAGGTCGGTCATGCCGGGAAGGAGGCCGGCCTCGGCATCGGGCACGGCGCGAAGAAGGCCGGCATCGCCGTCGGACACGGCGCGCGTGACGGCTGGAATGCGACCCGGCACGCGGTCAAGCACGTATTTCACAAGGACGATTGACGGGCGGCGACGTTCCGAAGATCCCCATGTTGTTTGCAATGCAACCATAAAACTAAGAAGCGTCCGCCGCTCGGCGCGAGCGCGGCAGTAACGGAATCCCCATGAGTGAATCGATCGACACCCTGCCCATCGACGAGAACAAGCTGATCGCCGAGCGTCGCGAGAAACTGACGGCGCTTCGCGGGCAGGGCATTGCGTTCCCGAACGACTTCAAGGTCGACAGCTTCGCTGGCGACCTGCAGGTCGAGTTCGCCGACAAGGACGTGCAGACGGCCGAAGTGATCGATGCAGCGGCACGTCGCGTGAAGATGGCCGGGCGCATCGTGCTCAAGCGCGTGCAGGGCAAGGTCAGCTTCGTGCAGTTGCAGGATTTCAGCGGCCGCATCCAGCTGTTCATCCACCAGGGCACGCTGGGTGAAACCTACGAGGCGTTCAAAGGCTGGGATGTCGGCGACATCGTGGGCGCCGAAGGCGTCCTGATGCGTACCAAGACCGGCGAACTGTCGATGCGCGTCGATGGCCTGCGCCTGCTGACCAAGAGCCTGCGTCCATTGCCGGACAAGTTCCACGGCCTGGCTGACGTGGAGCAGCGTTATCGCCAGCGTTACGTCGACCTAATCGTCACCGAGGAAGCGCGCCGCACCTTCATGCAGCGCTCCAAGATCATCGGCTTCATGCGCCAGTGGCTGGAAGCGCCGAGCCGCCGCTTCATGGAAGTGGAAACGCCAATGATGCACGTCATCCCCGGCGGCGCCACCGCGCGACCGTTCGTGACCCATCACAACGCGCTGGACATGGATCTGTACCTGCGCGTGGCACCGGAGCTTTACCTCAAGCGCCTGGTCGTCGGCGGCTTCGACCGCGTCTACGAGATCAACCGAAACTTCCGCAACGAAGGCGTGTCGACCCGACACAACCCCGAGTTCACCATGCTTGAGCTGTATCAGGCGTACGCCACCTACACCGAGATCATGGATCTCACCGAGGGCGTGATCCGCGATACGGCGAAGGCGGTGATCGGCAGCACCCAGCTGCATTGGGACGGCGCCGATATCGATGTCGGCCCGGCGTTCCGTCGCTGGAGCATGGAGGACGCGGTGCTGGAGCTGAATCCGGAGATCCGCCGCGAAGAATTGCGCGATCGTGAGGCGATGGCGGCGCACGCCAAGCGGCTCGGTGCGCAGGTCAAGCCTGGCTACGGCTGGGGCAAGCTGCTGCTGGAAATCTTCGAGAAGACGGTCGAACACACCCTGGTCCAGCCGACCTTCATCACTCAGCATCCGGTCGAGGTGTCGCCGCTGGCCCGCGAGAGCGATACCGACAAGGGCATCACCGATCGTTTCGAGCTGTTCGTCAACGGCAAGGAAATCGCCAATGGCTTTTCCGAGTTGAACGACCCGGAAGACCAGGCCGCACGCTTCCAGGCTCAGGTCGATGCGAAGGACGCTGGCGACGACGAAGCGATGCACTTCGATGCCGACTACATCCGCGCGCTGGAAGTGGGCCTGCCGCCCACCGGCGGCCTCGGCATCGGCATCGACCGGCTGGTAATGCTGCTGACCGATTCGGCGTCGATCCGCGACGTGTTGCTGTTCCCCTATATGCGCCCGGAGGCTTGAACCATGTGGTACGCCATCATCGGCACCGACAACCCCGAATCACTGGAAGCGCGCAAGTCAGTGCGTCCGGCACATGTGGCCCGCCTGCAGCAGTTGCAGGACGAAGGTCGCATGCTGCTGGCCGGTCCCTTTCCGGCGATCGATGCAGAAGATCCCGGCCCGGCCGGTTTCACGGGCAGCCTGATCGTGGCGGAGTTCGCCTCGCTGGCCGAGGCACAAAGCTGGGCGGCGGCTGATCCCTATATCGCCGCCGGCGTGTATCGCGAGACCGCGGTCAAGCCGTTCCGCAAAGTGCTGCCGTGAAGCGGGTGCCGTGATGGGAGTGCAGCCCGTCATCGAGCAGATCCGCGAGCGCCTGCAGGCGGCTTTCGCGCCGACTGAGCTGGAAGTGCTCGACGAAGGTCACAAGCACGCCGGCCATGCGGGGGAGGGCAAGGGCCATTTCCATGTACGGATCGTCAGCGCCGCATTTGCGGGCCAGCTGCCGATCAAGCGCCACCGGATGGTCTATGCGGCGCTCGATGGGCTGATGGATAACGGCATCCATGCGTTGTCGATCGACGCCATTCAAGATAAATAACAATTAATAACATGCATTTATGATTCAATATTGAAGTGAAACTTTATATTGAACCGCATTGCGGCGCCGCGCCGCGTTTGGCACAGTGCCCTGTCGCCCGACCAACGGGCGTTACCTGACTGACCTACTGATGACCGCATGCGCCTGAGCACGATCAAACTCGCCGGTTTCAAGTCCTTCGTGGACCCGACCACCCTGCATCTGCCGAGCAACATGATCGGCGTGGTCGGCCCGAACGGCTGCGGCAAATCCAACATCATCGATGCGATCCGCTGGGTGATGGGCGAGAGCGCGGCCAGCCGCTTGCGCGGCGATTCGCTGACCGACGTGATCTTCTCCGGCTCCAACTCGCGCAAGCCGGTGGGGCAGGCCACGGTCGAGCTGATCTTCGACAACGCCGACGGCTCCATTCAGGGCGAATACGGCCAGTACGCCGAGATCTCGGTGAAGCGCCAGGTCACCCGCGACGGCCAGTCCGCCTATTACCTCAATGGCGCGCGCTGCCGCCGGCGCGATATCACTGATCTGTTCCTTGGCACCGGCCTGGGTCCGCGCAGCTACTCGATCATCGAGCAGGGCATGATCAGCCAGATCATCGACGCGCATCCGGAAGAGCTGCGCATGCATCTGGAAGAGGCCGCCGGGATATCCAAGTACAAGGAGCGCCGCAAGGAAACCGAGAGCCGTATCAAGGCCACCCGCGAAAACCTCGACCGCGTGCGCGACGTGCGCGACGAAGTCGACAAGCAGCTCGAACACCTCAATCGCCAGGCGCGTGCCGCCGAGCGCTGGAAGGCGCTGAAGGAAGAGCAGACGCGCAAGGAAGCCGAGCTGCGCGCATTGGAATACCGCGGCCTGAAGAGCCAGCACGACGGCGAAGGCGCGGGCCTGTCCGCCGCCGAAATCGAGATCGAGAAACAGCTGGCCGGCCAGCGCCAGATCGAGGCACAGCTGGAAAGTGTGCGCGAGCGCCATACCGACGCCAGCGAGCATCTGAATTCGGTGCAGGGCGACGTCTACAAGGTCGGCGCCGAGATTGCCCGCGTCGAGCAGCAGGTTCGGCATAACCGCGAGAATGCCGATCGGTTGCAGCGCGCCCACGGCGATGCCGAGCGCGAGCATGCCGAGCTGGCCGCGCACATCGCCACCGACCGCGAGCAAATCGAAACGCTGCGCATGGCACTGGCCGAGGGCGAACCGAAGCTCGAAGCCCTGCAGCAGATGCAGGACGACACCGCCGAGGCACAGCGCAGCACCGAGGCCAAACTGGCCGACTGGCAGCAACGCTGGGACAGCCACACCCGCAACGCCGGCGAATCCAATCGCGCGGCTGAGGTGGAGCGCACCAAACTCAACTATCTGGATCGTCAGGCGATCGACCTGTCCCGGCGCCGTGAGGCGCTGGAAGCGGAACAGAAAGCCACCGACGTGGCTGCGCTGGACTCTGCCGGCGAACAGCTGCACAACGAGCACGATACCCAGCGCGAACGCGTCGAAACGCTCGGCAGCCTGCTCGACCAGCACAAGTCCAGCCACGAGAAAGTGCAGGACGAGGAACGCCAGGTGCAGTCGGCACTGAACGAGGCGCGCCAGCAGTTACAGACCGCACGTGGTCGGCAGGCGTCGCTGGAAGCGCTGCAGCACGCCGCGCTCGGTCAGGAGGAAAGCGCCGCCAGCGGCTGGCTGGCCCGACTCGGGCTGGACAAGTCGCGTCGCCTCGGCGAAGCGCTGCAGGTCGAAGCCGGCTGGGAAACCGCGGTGGAAACGGCGCTGAGCGGTTTCATCGACAGCGTGCTGGTGGAGGGATCGCATGCGCTCGCCGCCGAATTCCATGCGCTCGAGAATGCCGACGTCGCGCTGCTCGATTCCGCCGACGGCGGCGCCAACACCGCCGGCACGCTGGCCGCACATGTGCGCGGGCCTGCCGCGGCGCTGACGATCCTCGGCCACGTGCTGACTGCCGAATCGCTCGACGAGGCGCACCAACGCGTGGCGTCATTGTCCGCGCTGGCGCCGTACCAGTCGGTGATCACGCGCAGCGGCGAATGGCTGGGCCCTGGTTGGGCGCGCGTGCGCCGGGCGCAGGGCAGTCAGGTCGGCGTGCTGGCGCGCGAACGCGAGATCCGCCTGCTGGCCGAGCAGATCGCCATACTGGAAGCGCAACTGGAAGAATCCAGCGAACGTCTGGATACCTTGCGCACCAGCAAGTTCGAAGCCGAGCGTGCCCGCGACGACGCCCAACGTGAGCTGTACGCCGCGCATCGTCGCCAGTCCGAGCTGGCCGGTCAGCTGCAGAGCCATCGCGGCAAGCTGGAAACCGCCCGCGCCCGCGCCGAGAAAGTCACCGGCGAGTTGAACGATCTGGCTACCCAGCTCGATGAACTGCAGGGTCAGACCCGTGAGGCGCGTGCGCGCCTGGATGAATCGGTCGGTCTGATGGGCGACCTCGAAGACCAGCGCCGCGAACTGGAGAACGAGCGCCGCGTCTTGCTCGAAGCGCGCGAGGAAGCGCGCATGAATGCGCGCGAAGCCGCCGACCAGTCGCACTCGCTGGCGCTGGCCCTGGAATCCAAACGCTCCTCGCTGGCCTCGCTGGAGCAGGCGCTGGGTCGCATGGATGCCCAGTTGCGCCAGATCGAATCGCGTCGCACTGAAATCGCCGAGCAGCTAGCGGCTGGTTCCGATCCGATCGCCGAACTGGAGGCCGAGCGGCAGACCTATCTCGATCAGCGCCTATTGGTCGACAAGCAGTTGGTGGAAGCACGCCGTGCCCTGGAAGACTGCGACGTCGAATTCCACAAGCTGGAGCAACAACGTCATCTGGCAGAACAGGGCCTCTCGGCATTGCGCGAAAGCCTCTCCGCGAAGCGCCTCGCCGCACAGGCACTGCATCTGCGTGCCGAACAGTTGGCCGAAGCGATCACCGCGTCAGGCCTTGAACTGGAAACCTTGCTGGCCGAACTGGCCGAAGACATCGACGCCAACCAGTGGCGCCAGCAGCTTGGCGATATCGGACAGAAAATCGCCCGCATCGAGCCGGTCAATCTCGCTGCGATCCAGGAACACGCCGAACAGAGCGAGCGCAAGACCTATCTCGACAATCAGCTCGCCGATCTGGTCAGCGCGATGGAAACGCTCGAAGGCGCGATCAAGAAGATCGATCGCGAGACCCGCCAGCGCTTCAAGGAAACCTTCGACAAGGTCAACGCCGGCGTGCAGGAACTGTTCCCCCGCCTGTTCGGCGGCGGCCACGCCTATCTTGAATTGACCGGCGACGACCTGCTCAATACCGGTGTGTCGATCATGGCGCGGCCACCGGGCAAGCGCGTATCCAACATCACCTTGCTGTCCGGTGGCGAGAAGGCGTTGACTGCCGTGGCCCTGGTGTTCGCGATCTTCGGCCTCAACCCCGCGCCGTTCTGTCTGCTCGACGAGGTGGACGCGCCGCTGGATGAGGCGAACGTCGGACGCTTCTCCAGCCTGGTCCGCGAGATGAGCGAGAAGGTGCAGTTCATCTTCATCAGCCACAACAAGGCCACCATGGAAGCGGCCACCCAGTTGTGCGGCGTGACCATGCGCGAGGCGGGCGTATCGCGACTGGTGCAGGTGGATCTGGCGGAAGCGGCTAAACTGGCAGGAGCTGCCTGAGGAACCCATGATGACGCTGCAACCCGTGCTCGCCCTTGCCTGGAACCCCGCCGTCGGCATTCCGCTGCTGATTGTCGGCCTGATCGTACTGGCGCTGATCTGGCTGTTCGGTCAGCCGAAGAAAGAGCAGGGCAAACGTCGCATCGTGCCCACTCAACATGGCGGCGAACGCCGCGAACCCACGCTGGGCGAACAGGCTGCTGACGAAGAGCCGTCGTTCAGTGCGTTCGACTCGGCCCTCGACGATCCCCTGGCCGGCGACGCAAAGCCTCAGCAGGGCGAACTCGAAGTGGGCCTGCGCGAAGAACTTGAACGCCTGGGCGCCACGCTTTCGGGCGAACGTGCGCAGACATCAGCTCCCGTCGTGACCAAGACCAGCAAGCCGCAACCCAAGCTGGCGGACCACGTTTCCTCGATCATCGACGCCTTGCGTGCACCCAGTTCGACCAGCGAGCCCGCACCACAGAAGAACATTCCCGCAGCGGCTCCACCGGCACCGGCACCTGCGGCAACGACCGCTACCGCCGGCACACCGCCACGCTCGGATCTAGGTCGACGACCGGCACAACTGCCGGTCGAACGCATCGTCACGCTGTTCGTGGTGGCGCGCGAAGGAGGGCACTTCAATGGCCCGGATCTGGTCGTGGCTGCCGAGAAGGCTGGCCTCGAATTCGGCGACATGGGCATCTACCACCGTCTGGTCGACGGCAAGCGTGAGCTTGGGCCCATCTTCAGCGTCGCCAACATGCTCAAGCCCGGCAACTTCGATCTGGCCCGTCTGGATGCCTTGCGCACGCCCGGCGTGAGTTTCTTCATGACCTTGCCGGCGCCATTGCCGGCGCTGGATGCCTGGGACGCGATGCTGCCCACCGCGCAGCGCCTTGCCGAACTGCTGGATGGCCAGGTCCTCGACGAAGAGCGCAACGCCCTCGGTCGCCAGCGCATCGCCCACATCCGCGATCAACTGCGCGGCTGGGATCGCGACCACGAAGGCAAGGAAATCATCTTCGGCCGCTGAAAGGGCACCGACCGCGCATCGGTGCAGTCTCAAGAGATGATCAATCCATAATTTCGCATAATATATATTATGTCAAATTTTGTAATAGGCCTGATCGTCGTTGGCATGATTGTCGTCACTGTCGTCACTCAGTTAACCGTGTCATCTGACCAACTAGCCCTGTCATGCCGCTTTACCGTGTCACCCAGGTAACCATGTCATCTTTTTTGCAACGGATCTGCTGGTAACGAAACCTAGGCTGCGCCTGATGCCTTGCGGGATTTTCGTTTCCTGACTGCGGGTTGGACCTTTGTGCTCGTGATCAGATGTTCCAGTTTGGCTTGCAGCATCGTTTCGCGTTGTAGGGCCGCTTGTAGGGACTGCTGAGCCGCCAGCAATGCTGCGGGTACACCATCCATCCGGGCCAACTGTTGCTCCAAAGTCTTGGCGCGAGCCCCTTGTTCGGTGGCCAGGTATTCTGCCGCGCGTACTGAACTCACAGCAGCTTCTAGTCGCGACGCGATAGTTGATGTCTACCGTTCCTTCTGGCGCAGCGTCGCCTGCAGGGTTTTGGTTTCTTCCCGAGCTCGATCGACTTCGGTGTGCGCCCGATCTTCGACGGTTCTGAGATGCAGCGCTTGAGCGTCACGCTCGGCCGCCAGGCTACTTTTGTGCGCATCGCCGGCCTGTTGCTCGACGAGACGTTGGATATCCGCCAGCCGCGTTTCAGCCACCTCGCGGGCCTGATCCGCGCTCCGCGCTTGCGCCTGAGCTTCGGCAATCGCGATGTCCCAGAGCTTGCGTTCCTGCGTGAGCGACAATTAAGTGGCCAGCAGGGCATTCTGCTCTTGCATAAGGGCGGCCTGCGCCATGGCCAGGCGCCAGACCTCGGTAAACGCCTGCCCCACGTCCGCCGGTACGGCGGGCAACGCGAGTACCTGGCTCAGTCGCGTGGCGAGCGCGCCGCGCCATGTGTTCAACATGCGGGTCACGGTATTGGGCGAGCCCGTGCCGAGTCGCGCCCGAATCTTCTCGACTGTCGGCGGCTCGCCGGCGGTCACCAGCGCGTCGGCGGCAGTGCTGACCTGTAATTCAGAACCCACCCATATCGAGGAGTACTCCCCATGAAAGCGATCGTGGTTACGGACCCGGCGGCAGGTACGGCAGGAATGAAACTGCTGGATCGGCCTCAGCTGCAGGCGTCGATCAATGATGTCGTCGTTGAGGTTCACGCGGCGGGATTCGTCAACACCAAACTGGAGTGGCCCTCGACCTGGGTCGACCGGGCCTTCCGTGAACGGACGCCGGCGATCCTCGGCCATGAGCTGGCCGGCGTGGTCACCGCCCTCGGCTACGGGACCACCGGGCTCTCCATCGGCCAGCGGGTCGTTGGCCTGTCGGACTGGCATCGCGATGGCACGCTCGCCGAGTACGTCACCATGGAGGCACGCAACCTCGCGCCGCAACCGTCGCGCCTCGCATTTGGGTGCAATCGTAAGCACGCGACCGCACAAGCGACGGGGGTTCTATCCCATTAACGCGGACACTTCCAAGAAGACCGATCATCGTCAAAAAGGAGTGTCATGTTCAAGCGAAGAAAGTTCAGCGACGAGTTCAAGCGGGAAGCCGTCGGGGTGGCTCGCCCGTAGGGGGATGCCTCAATGGAAATCTCTCGACCGCACATTTAGCCCTCCGAGCAGCTCGCTCATGTCGAGCAGCCGACTGGCGATCAGATGGCACACGCCATCGACCGCTTCCCATCGTCCATCGATTCCAAGCAGTTCTGATTCAAGCAGCACCCGTCTATGTGTTTCGGCAACATCACGCCAGACGACGACGTTGACCAGACCGTGTTCGTCTTCCATCGTCAGGAACGTGACTCCGCTGGCCGTCTGTGGCCGCTGACGCATCGTGACGATCCCGGCAACACGCGCATAGCTGTTGTGGGGTCGTTTGTGCAGCGTTCGTGAGTCGGTGCATCGGGCAGCGCGCAAGCGGTCCCTGATCTGCGCCATGGGGTGCACGCCCAACGTCAGGCCCGTGCGCGCGTAATCCGCCAGCGTGTCCTCGGCCTGCGTCGGCTTCGGCAATTTCACTTCGATCTCTGCCGGGCTGACGTTGCCGAACAGCGGCAGCTGCTTTTCGACGCCGGCGATCTCCCAGTGTGCATGGTGCCTATGCCGCGACAAACCCCGCAACGCGCTGGCCTGCGCCAACAGCTCCTGATGGTGTTTGTCCACGGCCGCTCGTGCGCAGAGATCCGCGATGTCGGCGAACGGGTGTTGTGCGCGGGCGGCCATGATCCGTCGTGCGGCTTCTTCGCTGAACCCGCGCACCTGGCGCAGGCCAAGCTGGATCGCCGGAGGTTCCTCTTCCCGGGTGATCAGCGTGTTGTCCCAATCGCTGCACTGCACGTCGATAGGAAAAACGTCGATGTCGTGACGCCTGGCGTCTTGCACGATCTGACTCGGCGAATAGAAGCCCATGGGCTGGCTGTTCAACAGCGCGCAGGCGAAGACCGCGGGCTCGTGGCACTTCAGCCAGCAGCTTGCATAGACGATACCGGCGAAACTGGCCGCGTGTGATTCGGGGAACCCATACGATCCGAAACCCTTGATCTGCTCGAACAGCTTCTCGGCAAAGGCGGTGGTGTAGCCTCGATTGGTCATGCCGGTGAGGATGCGTTCGCGATGCTTCTCCAGTCCGCCCCGCCGCTTCCATGCGGCCATGTCACGCCGCAGCCCATCCGCTTCTCCGGCGGTATACCCGGCGGCAACCATGGCCAGTTTCATCACTTGTTCCTGAAACAGCGGCACACCCAGCGTGCGTTCGAACACTTCCTTCAACTCTTGCGACGGATAGTCGACAGGCTCCTCGCCTCTGCGGCGCCGCAGATACGGGTGCACCATGTCGCCCTGGATGGGGCCGGGCCGAACGATCGCGACTTGCACCACCAGATCGAAGAAGTTCTTCGGTCGATGCCGCGGCAGCATGGCCATCTGCGCCCTACTCTCGATCTGAAATACACCGACCGTATCCGCGCGCTGGATCATGGCGTAAGTGGCGGGATCTTCCGATGGTAGCGTGGCCATCGAGTAATTCTTCCCCCGCTGGTCGCGCAGCATGTTCAAGCATTTCTGCACGCATGTAAGCATGCCCAGGGCCAGGCAATCGACCTTCAACAGGTTCATCGTGTCGAGGTCATCCTTGTCCCACTGGATGATCGTGCGATCGGGCATCGCGGCGTTTTCCACCGGCACTAACTCGCTCAGAGGCGAATCGGCGATCACGAACCCGCCGACGTGCTGCGACAAGTGGCGCGGCATGTCGAGGATCTCGGCTGTCAGCTTGATGATGCGCCGGATGACTGCACTCTCGGGGTCGAATCCACGCTCGCGCAATCGCTCGGCGAGTGGTTCGTCGCCGTCCCACCAGGCGAACACCTGGCTCAGCTGATCGACCTGATCCAGCGGCAAGGCCATGGCCTTGGCCACGTCCCGCACGGCGCTCTTGCCGCGGTAACAGATGACCGTGGCCGCCAGCGCGGCGCGCTCGCGCCCGTACTTGCGATAGATGTACTGGATGACCTCTTCGCGGCGCTCGTGCTCGAAGTCGATGTCGATGTCCGGCGGCTCGTTGCGCTCCTTGGAGATGAACCGCTCGACCAGCAGGCTCATCTTCATCGGGTCGACCTCGGTCACGCCGAGCGCGAAGCACACCGAGGAATTCGCCGCCGAGCCTCGGCCCTGGCACAGGATTCCCTGGCTGCGCGCAAAATGCACGATGTCGTGCACGGTCAGGAAATAGGGCTCGAAGTGCAGCGCTTCGATCAGTCCCAGCTCGTGCTCGATCTGCTGGTGCACTTTCTCCGGCACGCCTTCGGGCCAGCGCCAACGCGCTCCCTCTTCGGTCAGCAGACGCAACCAGCTGCTGGGCGTGTGGCCTTCCGGCACGAGCTCGGCCGGATAGCGGTAACGCAGCTGGTCGAGCGTGAAGGTGCAGCGCGCGGCGATCCGTGCGCTCTCGTCGAGCAAGGCTTCGGGGTAGAGCTTGGCGAGCACGTGGCGGCGGCGCAGATGCCGTTCGCCATTGCGCGCGATCAAACCGCCCGCTTCGGCAATCGGCACGCGGTGCCGGATCGCGGTGAGCGTGTGCTGCAGAGCCAGCCGCCGCCGGATGTGCATGTGCACGTCGCCTGCCGCCACCAGCGGCAGGCCGACCTCGCGACCGATCGCTTCCAGTTCACGCACCCGCCGCGCATCGTTCGGTCCGCGATGCAGCTCGACGGCCAGCCAGGCGCGATCGCCGAACGTCTGCCGCACCCAGCGACCGTGCGCCATGTCGACCACCAGGTCAGGTACCCACAGGGCCAGCGTGCCCGGCAAGCCGGTGGCCACGTCCGCCCGCGTCAGGCGATAGGTGCCTTTCCCGGAAGCGCGTCGTCCCGTGGTGATCAGACTGCACAGTGACGTATAGCCTTCCTTCGTTTCGCACAGCACGACGATCTTCGGGCCATCGTCGAGCTGGATTTCCGAACCCACGATCAACGGCACGCCCGTTTCACGGGAGGCTTCCAGCGCACGGACGATGCCGGCGAGTGAGCATTCGTCGGTGATCGCCAGCGCGGCATAGCCACACGTCTTCGCACGCTCGAACAGTTCACGTGCACTGGATGCGCCGCGGCCGAAGGAGAAGTTCGACAGGCAGTGGAGCTCCGCGTAGGCCGTCATGCGAACCACCCGTGGATCATCCAGCCGGTCTGTTCGTCGGGCGCGCAGAACGCCCAGGCCTCCTGCCCCAAGGAAGTCTCGATGACGTAGTAGTCGCGGCAGACTTCACCGCCATCCCACCAGCCCGTTTCCACACGCTCCGGACCGGCCAGGATGATCGGGTTACCACCGCGCAAGGGGATGGGACGTGGAAGCAGCCAGGTGGGACGTGGGTGCGGCTCGATCGGCACTTCGTCATGCGTGGCTTCGCGCTGTGCACGTTCTGGCCGGGGATCCTGCGTGCTGCCCAGCCGATAGACCGCGCCATCGCCCAGCCGCGCGCGCAGTCGCTCGCGCAGCTGCTCGATCGGCAGGGCATTCGCCGGCCGCTCGTCGAACAGGTCGCGGCCCGCGGGCACGAACGCCGGCAGATCGCGGGCGCTCAGGCGCAACGCCAGCACCGGCTCAGGCAGCGTCACGTGCTCCAGTCGACCGCGCGCGAACTCGAACAACAGGGCGCCGTCACGTTCCGGCGTCAGCAGGCCCACCGGCACATCGGTGAAACGTCCCTCGCGGTGCTCCAGGCGTAGCAGGAAGCGCTGCACCCCACCATCGCGACCGGCGAGATACGCGGCCAAGTCATCGACCATGCGCCGCACGGGGAAGATCAGCGCGGATTGGTTCTCGACCTCGTGGAGCAACTCGATGCGCAGATCGAACGTGTCCGGCGGGCGATACAACGCCAAACCCGACGGCAGGTCACCGGTCAGGCGATCCAGTGACGCCAATAATTCCGCGCCGAAGCGTCGACGCAATCCATCGCGCGGCAATGCCAGCACTTGACCCAGCGTGCGAATGCCCATGCTCGGCAACGCTGCGATGGCATTCGCGGGTAATTGGCTCTTCGCGATCGGCACCCGCTGCAGGGCATTGCGCAACGTGTCTACTGACAGCACCGCTTGCCCGTCGGACACCGTCGTCAGCACATGCGCGGCGTTAGCCGTCGGCGCGGCCGCCATGCGATGACGAAATCCCAGGTCGGTGAAGTCCGCCCGTAACATGGATTCAAGCCGTGGCCACGGCCCGAACAGGCCCATGCTCTTGCTGACCTCCAGCACGACCGCATGCGGCAGCAGGCTGACCTCGGAGCTGTATCGGTAGGCCACGGCGGCCAGGAACCGGTGCCACCGTCCCACCGACTCACGGTCATACGGAACCGCTTCGAAGTGCGACAACAGCGCTTGCGCAGCGCTCAGTCGTTGTCCGACATGCAAACCTGCCGCTCGGGCGGTTTCATTTGCCGAAACGATCGTGCGTGCGTTGACCGGCCCGTCGACGAGCACCAACGGCCCCTCCGTGGGACGGCGTCGGAGAATCCCATCCAGCGCCAGACTTGGCAGGTTGATGCAGGCCCATAACATGTCTGAGCGCCATCAATGGACAGAACGCGGCAAGGGAATGGCTTGGGCGGACACGGCCCCGCCTCGGCATTTGCGCACCCAGATCTGCGGACGTGGCGGTGCCTCCAGTTCCAGCCGCAGCGCAGCAGGCGAGGCGTTCGAAAGGTGGGAGCGATCGCGGAACACGAGAGCGAGGGCCTGCCCCGTCACCGCGGCGACCTGCAGGCGGCGCAAGGCGCGATCGTCGGCGTGATGCGGCCACGCCAGCACGGCAGCGCAGCTTCCCGAGCGCAGGCACTGCTCGGTCGCCCAGAGCACATCCTTCTCGGCGGCAGCCACGATTTCCACCCGACGCATGTCGACGCCGTGCTGACGCCAGCCAGCGACACATGGCGCATACGGTGGTGACACGATCACCACGTGGCGCTGACCTTGGGTCAATCGTGCGAGCGTGGGCAGAACGAGGCGAAGTTCGCCCACGCCATCGACGGGCAGCAGGATTTCGGACAGCGCAGCCTTGGGCCAACCACCTGCGGGCAGCACGGCATCGAGTGCGTGCCACCCGGTGGGCTGCTCACCGACCGGCACCTCGGAGGCACGACCGCGCC
>DAHUXL010000215.1 GCA_027307195.1 Rhodanobacter sp.
GCTACACCGTCGTCATTCCGGCCGGCCGCACCACGCTGACGATCGCCAGTTCGGGCGGCACCGGTGACGCAGACCTCTACGTCAAGAAGGGTTCGGCGCCGACCACCAGCAGCTACGACTGCCGTCCGTATGTGAGCGGCAACACGGAAACCTGCACGTTCAACGCGCCGGCAGCCGCCACGTATTACATCAAGCTGCGCGGCTACACGGCGTTCTCCGGCGTGTCGCTGAAGGCAACCTGGTAAGTCCCGCAACGGGTCAGGGATGACCCGTGGTGTCAGATACAGGCAAGCTGTAAGGCAGAAGGCCCGGTCGACATGATCGGGCCTTCTTTTTTCAGGGCCACGCAGCGCGCAAGATCGATGCTTGCCTAGCCGGCGGCTTCCTCGAACCGGTTCGCATCGCGGTTCTTGCGCACCTTCGCCGGATCCCACACTCGCCCGTTCATGGTGATGTAGACGCCGTTGGGCAGGGTCTGCACCGCGGCCACCGCGCAACCGATATTGAATACCGCGTCCGAGCCCTGAAAGCGCGCCGGGTTCAGCGCGCCGGTCAGCACGATCACCTTGTCCTTGATGTTCGCCAGCTCTCGCGCCGTCTCGACCATGGTGTCCGTACCGTGGGTGACCAGCACATGGCGATGCGGCTGTGCCTCGATCGTCGAACGTACCAGCGCGCGGTCCTCGGCGCCCATGTGCAGGCTGTCCTTGCGCAGGATCGGAATCACGTCGAACTGGAACGCCACACCGAGCTGGCCGAGGATCTCGCCGATCTGCGGCGCACCGATCTTGTAGTCCGACTTGTCGTCGAAATAGATCTTGTCGATGGTGCCGCCGGTAGTGACGATGGTCAGATGCTGCATGCGGGTGGCCGTAGAGGGGGACGGGACATTTTAGCCCGTGCGGGCGTGGATCGGTGGTTGAGTGGATGGCAGCTTCGCAGGGCGGGCAGTGCCCGCCCTGCGAAGGGTGTCAGCCCAGCAACAACGCCGTGTTGCCGGCATCCGGCGACACCAGCCGATCGAGGCCATGGCCGACGAAGCGCTGCAGTGCTGCGGCCGGGCGTGGATCGCGTTGCCGGTTTGACCAGGTGGCTTGCCGCGCCAGCAATGCCGCCGCTGCGCAACGCGCCAGGGTGATGGCAAGACCACGCGCGCCGGCTTCCAGCGTGTCACGCGTGGCCGCGTGCTGATCGAGCCAGCGTGCAGCGGCATCCAGCGTCTGCCGGATCGCACTGGCCGCATGCATGTCGTCGTTGCTGTCCAGCCACGCGACACTGGCGGTACGCAACGCGGCGAATGTGTCGCCGGCCAGCGCGCGCAGGCTGTCCAGCGACAGCACGTTGGTGGTGCCTTCCCAGATCGCATACACCTGAGCGTCGCGCAGCAGCTGCGGCAGGCCGGTGTCCTCGATGTAACCGGCACCGCCGAAACACTCCAGCGCCTCCGAGCACAGCTGCACCGCCAGCTTGCCGGTCCACAGCTTGGCCAGCGGCGTGAGCAGGCGCAGCAACGCGGCCTCATGCGGTGCGGCGGTGCCGTGCTCGACCCGGCCAAGCAGGTACGCGACTTCGAATGCGAGTGCGAATGCACCCTCGAACTCGGCCTGCATGTCGGCCAGCGTCTGCGCATGCAGCGGCTGCTCGATCAATGGACGTCCAAACACCTGCCTGCGCATGGCGAAATCGCGCGCGAGGCTGATTGCCCGCGCCATGCTGGCAATGGCGCAGATCGCGTTCCACGTGCGCGTGACGTTGAGCATCGGCGCCACCTGGCGCACGCCGTTGGCCAGCTCGCCCAGCGGCCAGGCGGGCAGGCCGTCCAGATGGATTTCCGCGGTGGGCAGCTCCTGCGTGCCGAGCTTGTCCTTCAGACGGTCGATGATCAGCTCCGGCTTGCGTCGCGCACCGTCCATCGTCTCGACGTAGAACAACGCCAGCGCTGCGGTGCCCGCGGCCGCCGCGCCTTCGGGCCGCGCCAGCGCCAGCGCCGCCTCGCCGACCACCGCCGAGCTGAACCACTTGCGCCCGTACAGGCGCCATTGCCCGGCGGCATCCTGCCGCGCGACGGTTTCGGTGTGGCCGACGTCGGAGCCGCCGGCGGTCTCGGTCATCCACTGGCCGCTGAGCCAGAAGGTGGCCGGATCGCGGCTGAGGAAATGCGGCAGTACGCGCTCGATCAGATCGCGGTTGCCGGAGGCCTTGATCGCGGTCGCGGCGCCATCGGTCATCGCCAGTGGGCAGGTGTAGAACTCGCTGGCGAGGTGATACAGGTAGACGCGGGCGAACTCTTCCAGTCGTGCATGCTCGCTATCACCGTGACCGGCAGCCAGCACGGCATGCCGTGTCGTCAGCGCCGCGCCTTCCTGCCACGCCGGCGTCAACTCGATGCGGTCCGCTCGCCGGCCCCAGGCGTCCCACTGCGTCAGTACCGGCTTGCGTCGCGTCGTGGTGCATGCGCGCTGCCACGCCATCTGCGCATAGTCGCCCAGCGCGTCGAGGTCGGCATTCAGCGCCGCGCGGCGCTCGGCCGGCAGCGCCCGGTCGAGCAAGGCCAGCAGCGTGCGGTCACTGCGATACGGATGCGGAAGTTGCGGGGGATCCTGCAGGAAGGCCATGACGATCTCCATCCGGATTCAAGGTGTCGAGTATAGGCACGCGGGCATTCGGCGCGTGGCGCTGGCATCATCGAAAGCCACTCCCCGGCGCAGGCGCCACCCATGCGAT
>DAHUXL010000084.1 GCA_027307195.1 Rhodanobacter sp.
CCGCTTCGAGATGAGCCGATGAGCGCGCACGGTTTCGATCTGGACCTGACCAAGCCGACGCAGAGTGGCGTGTATTTCGTCGGCGTCAACGATATCGACCGCCTCGCCAGAACCGCCGCCCGCGACGAACTGCAGGTGTGCCGTACCGATCTGGCCGGCTGCCACGACAAGGATGAACTGCTGCGGCGCCTCGCGGTGTCGTTGCAACTGCCGGCCACGTTCGGCCACAACTGGGATGCACTGGCCGACTGCCTGCGCGACCTCCGCTGGATGCCCGCCTGGGGCTACGTGCTGCTGTTCGAGCATGCCGACGAGTTACGCCAGACTGCCGAGGCGGACTTCAACATCCTGCTCGGCATCCTCGATGACGCGGCCACCTTCGGCAACGACAACGACATGCCGTGGTTCGCTTTTCTGGCGCTGCCCGACAGTGCATTCGACGACGGCCACGTGCCCGCCTGAAAAGCGTGTCACCCTTGTCAGCCCCTTTATCCCGGATTCCCATGCAAACCATCGATTTTGAACTGGAAGGCACCTACGTCGAGCTCAACATGCTGTTGAAACTGACCGGCTTGTGCGACAGCGGCGGTGCCGGCAAGGCCATCGTCGCCACCGGCGCGGTAAAAGTCGACGGCGTCACCGAACTGCGCAAGACCTGCAAGGTTCACGCAGGCCAGGTCGTCACCATCGATGACGTGGAGATTCACGTACTGGCCGATCCGGAAGCCTAAGCCGGCACGTTGTCCGGCAGGCTGTCCAGTCGCTGATCGAGCTGCGGATGCGCCGGCAGCCTGATCAGGAATTGCTGCTCCAATGTCTGGCGGATCTCGGCGACGCTGCCCAGTGTGCGCCGCTCGGGTTCATGCCCCATGCGCCGCACGGTGAATTCGCGATTGCGCAAACTCAGCCGGCTATCCGATGTCGTGCGCGCCACGTTCAGATGATTCACGAAAAACGAGTCCGGATGCGTCGACACATAGTGATTGGCCACGATGTAATCGATCAACGGCACCGGACGCAGGTCGAAGCGATACAGCGACGACCACTGCCCGCGCACCAGTGACTGCATGCGCCAGTCGCCATCCATCTGCACCAGCCGGAACGGCTCCAGTGCGGTCGCCTGCTCGATGTCCGCCTGCAACCGCAATGCACCGATCAGGTTCTGTCCACCGAAGCCGACGTCGACCAGCCAGCTCTCGCCGGCCAACTCGACGCGCAGCAGCATGTGCGTCTGTGGCGTGACCGCATCCTCGGGCCGCGTCCACAGCACGCGTGCGATCAGCCCCGACACCTCGAAACCGATCGCCCGCAACACGGCTTCGAACAGCAGGTTCTGCTCGAAGCAATAGCCTCCGCGCCCCTCGATCACCAGCTTGTGCTCGAGTGCGGCCAGTTCCAGGGTTACCGGCAGGGCGAGCAACGGATTGAGGTTCTCGAACGGAATCGCCGCCACATGGGCGGTGGCGATGGCCTGCAGCGTCGCCAGGTCGGGCGCGACCGCGCCTTGCCAGCCGATGCGCCGCAGATAGGCTTGCAGGTCGATGGTGTCGCGCATGGTCACGTCTCGTCGAGATCAGGCGGCTGATCTTAGCCGGGCGGGAATCCCGCTGCAGGTAACCATGGCTGGTCCGGCAGCGAAACATCAGGTGCAAGCACCCGCGGCGGATCGGGTTGCATCCGTTCCTGCCGCGTCCACGTATTTCCCATGCCTGATATCGCTTCACGCGTCCCCATTGTCAGCGAGGCCCGCCATGACCCGTCACACCACACTCCAAGCCCTTGCCATCGCCGCGGTCCTGACGCTGGCCGGCTTGACCGCGTGCAAACCCGCGTCCGCCGCGAGCGATGTCGTGAGATTGCCTGCGCCCACCGTGGACGCTGCGAAAGCCACGCAGGGCGATGAGACGGCGGTCCTTGCCGGCGGCTGCTTCTGGGGCATCGAGGCGGTGTTCGAACACGTCAAGGGCGTGCGCAAGGTGGTCGCCGGCTACTCCGGTGGAAACGCTGCCACGGCCAGTTACGATCAGGTCAGTGACGGCGATACCGGCCACGCCGAATCGGTACGCATCCAGTTCGATCCGAAACAGGTCAGCTACGGCACCCTGCTGCAAGTGTTTTTCTCGGTTGCGCTGGATCCGACCGAACTCAACCGGCAGGGTCCGGACAGCGGCACGCAGTACCGCTCGGTGGTCTTCTACGGCAGCGACGAGCAGAAGAAGATCGCCACCGGCTACATCGCGCAGCTGACCGCGGCGAAGGCCTTCCCGGCGCCCATCGTGACCCAGGTGGTGCCGCTCAAGGCGTTCTATCCGGCCGAGGCATACCACCAGCACTACTTCAGCGAGCATCCGGACAATCCGTACATCGTCATCAACGACGCGCCGAAAGTGGCGCACCTCAAGCAGCTGTTTCCGGCGCTGTACCAGCCGGATCGGCAGGCCGTCGAGGTGCAGCTGCATTGAGTCCGGTCACCGATTGACTTGCGTGCGGCGGCACGACCCCCATCTCGGGACTTCCGCGCCGGTTGCGCGCCTGTCCTGACGATCTCCCCACGTGCCGCCCCACGCATCCTTCTCAGCGCCCACCGAATCGACCGAACTCACCCGCAGTTTTCTGGGCGTGTTCCGTTACAGCGGGCGCGCGCTGGAACTGGTGTGGAGCACCAGTCGCGCGCTGACGATCGCGCTGGCCTTGCTGACGCTCACCGCCGGCCTGTTGCCGGCCGGCGTGGCCTATGTCGGCGCGCATATCGTCGATGCGGTGGTGAATGCCAGCCGGACGTGGACCACCAGCGGCCATCCGTCGCTGCGACCGGTATTCGAGTGGGTGGCACTGGAAGGCCTGCTGGTGGCGGCGCTGGCCGGCGCGCAGCGCGGGCTGTCGCTGTGCCAGTCGCTGCTGCGGGCGCAGCTGGGACAACGCGTCAACGTGATGATCCTGGAAAAGGCGTTGACGCTGGAACTGGCACACTTCGAGGATTCGGAGTTCTACGACAAACTCACCCGCGCCCGCCGCGAGGCGTCGAGCCGGCCGCTGTCGCTGGTCACGCGCACGTTCGGGCTGGGCCAGAACGCGATCTCGCTGATCAGCTACGGCACCTTGCTGTTCCAGTTCTCGCCATGGGCGGTGGCCGTGCTGTTGCTGGCCGGACTGCCGTCGTTCCTCGCCGAAACAAAATTTTCCGGTGATGCGTTCCGGTTGTTCCGCTGGCGTTCGCCGGAAACGCGCATGCAGCTGTATCTGGAAACCGTGCTGGCGCGCGAGGACCACGCCAAGGAAGTGAAGCTCTACGGCCTCGGCCCATTGCTGCTGGGTCGCTACCGCGACATCTTCGACAAGCTCTACAGCGACGACCGCGACCTTACCGTCCGTCGCGAAAGCTGGGGTTTCGGGCTGGGCCTGCTCGGCACCATCACGCTGTACGGCGCCTACGCCTGGATCGCCGCGACCACCGTGGTCGGCCGGATCACGCTGGGCCAGATGACGATGTACCTGATGCTGTTCCGCCAGGGCCAGTCGGCAGTATCGGCGATGCTGTCGGCGATCGGCGGCATGTACGAGGACAACCTGTATCTGTCGACCCTGTATGAGTATCTGGAAACGCCGGTGCCACCATCGGTCGGTATCGCGCAACGCGGCGCGAAGCCGGACGACGGCATCCGCTTCGAGCAGGTCAGCTTCACTTATCCCGGCGCGAGCGAGCCGGCGCTGCACGACATCAACCTGCATATCCGCCCCGGCGAATCGCTGGCCCTGGTCGGCCAGAACGGTTCCGGCAAGACTACGCTTATCAAGTTGCTGACCCGGCTGTACTCGCCCGACAGCGGCCGCATCCGGCTCGATGGCACCGACCTGCGCGACTGGGACGAAAGCATCCTGCTGCAACGCACCGGCGTGATCTTCCAGGACTTCGCGCGCTACCAGATGCGCGTGGGCGAGAACGTGGGCGCCGGCGACGTCAGCCATTTCGAGGACGAGGCGCGCTGGCGCGAGGCCAGCGACAAGGGCATGGCCAGCGAGTTCATCGACGGCCTGCCGGCCGGCTTCAATACCCAGCTCGGCAAGTGGTTCCGCGAGGGGCGCGAGCTGTCCGGTGGGCAGTGGCAGAAGATCGCGCTGGCCCGCGCCTTCATGCGCTCGCGCGCGGACATCCTGGTGCTGGACGAACCGACCGCGGCGATGGATGCCGAAGCCGAGGCGAGCATCTTCGCGCACTTCCGCGAACTGGCCGGCAACCGCATCGCGATCCTGATCTCGCACCGCTTCTCCACCGTGCGCATGGCCGACCAGATCATCGTGATCCAGGACGGCCGCATCATCGAGCACGGCAGTCACGAACAGCTGATGGCGCTGGACGGTCATTACGCGCACCTGTTCTCGCTGCAGGCGCAGGGGTATCGCTAGATCTGGCTGATCGGCTTGACCCTGCCCGCCCGCGCGCCCCATGCTTCGCTGTCTTGAACCATCCGAAACACACGCATGAGCAGTCGCTACAACGCCGCCGATATCGAAGTCCTCTCCGGCCTGGATCCGGTCAAACGCCGCCCCGGCATGTATACCGACACCACCCGTCCGAACCATCTGGTGCAGGAAGTGGTCGACAACTCGGTGGACGAGGCGCTGGCCGGCCACGCCAGCTCGATCGAGGTCACGCTGTACAACGACGGCTCGGTGGAAGTGAGCGACGACGGACGCGGTATGCCGGTTGACATCCACCCGGAAGAAGGCGTTTCCGGCGTCGAGCTGATCATGACCCGGCTGCACGCAGGCGGCAAGTTCAGCGGCAAGAACTACAACTTCTCCGGTGGCCTGCACGGCGTCGGCGTGTCGGTGGTCAATGCCTTGTCCGATCGGGTCGAGGTGAACATCCGCCGCGACGGCTCCGAATACCAGATGGTGTTCGCCCACGGCGACAAGATCAGCCCGCTGGAAGTGATTGGCAGCGTGCCGAAGAAGCGTAGCGGCACCACCTTGCGCTTCTGGCCGGAAGCGAAGTATTTCGATTCGCCGAAGATCTCGCTGCCGAAACTCAAGCACCTGCTGCGCGCCAAGGCGGTGCTGTGCGCCGGCCTCAACGTGAAGCTCACCGACGAGGCCAGCGGCGAAACCATCGAGTGGCATTACGAGGACGGCCTGCGCGACTACCTGCGCGGCGAACTCGACGGCACCGAAGCACTGCCGAACGACTTGTTCGTGCACCACATGGCGCGCGACGTGGAAGGCCTGGAAGTGGCGCTGGCCTGGTTGCCGGAAGGCGAGCTGGTGCAGGAAAGCTACGTCAACCTGATCCCCACCGCGCAGGGCGGCACCCACGTCAACGGCCTGCGCACCGGCCTGACCACCGCGATCCGCGAGTTCTGCGAGATCCGCAACCTGCTGCCGCGCGGCGTCAAGCTGGCACCGGAAGATGTGTGGGAACGGCTCGCCTTCGTGCTGTCGGCCAAATTGCAGGACCCGCAGTTCGCCGGCCAGACCAAGGAACGTCTGTCCTCGCGGCAGACCGCCGGCATGGTCGAGAACGTCATCCACGACGCCTTCAGCCTGTGGCTCAACCAGCATGTGGAGATGGGCGAGCGGATTGCCCAGCTGGCGATCGAGCGCGCCAGCGCACGCCTGAAGGCGGCCAAGCAGATCGTGCGCAAGAAGATCACCCAGGGCCCGCAACTGCCCGGCAAGCTGGCCGACTGCACCGCCACCGATCTCACCCGCACCGAACTGTTCCTGGTCGAAGGCGACTCCGCTGGCGGCAGCGCCAAGCAGGCGCGCGACAAGGAGTTCCAGGCCATCCTTCCGCTGCGCGGCAAGATCCTCAACACCTGGGAAGTCGAATCGACCTCGGTGCTGGCGTCG
>DAHUXL010000228.1 GCA_027307195.1 Rhodanobacter sp.
GGAAATGGCCGGCCGAGATCACCTGCTCCTCGATGAACTGCGCGTCGTCGTTGTCCGGGAAGATCAGCGGATTGTCGGTGACCGCATTCAGTTCGATGTCGAACACCCGGCACGCCTGCGCCCAGGCATCACGCACCGCGCCGTGCACTTGCGGCATGCAGCGCAGGCTGTAGGCATCCTGCGGCTGATGCTTCTTGCCACCCTTGAACGGCAGGAAGCGACTGTAGAACGCCTCGCGACCGTGCCGCTGGTTGGCCGGCACCCAGTCCCAGCCGATGTCGAAACTGAGCGCCTGATCGTCCGGCTCGCTCCACGCCTCGGCGCTCCACGACTTGAAGCGCGGCACCAGGTGATACGGAATGTCGATCAGGGTGGATCCGGCCAGCAATTCACGCACATGCGTCGCGGTTTCGACCTGACCCGGATGTGGGCGCAGAGCGTGCACTTCGGGACGCAAGGCGCCACTGCGACCAGCGAACGCATCCAGTGTCATCGAGGCGGCCAGGTCAGCGGTGTCCAACAATTGTTCCAGCGTATCCAGCGCCAGCACGCCCGTCGCCAGCATCTGCGCGGTGCCGTTGTTCAGCGCGAGACCTTCCTTGAACGACAGGCGAATCGGCACGAGGCCGGCGCGCTTCAGCGCTTCCGCACCCGACACCCGCTCGCCGTGATAGAACGCCTCGCCACCACCGAGCAGCACGATCGCCAGATGCGACAGTGGCGCAAGATCGCCGCTGGCACCGACCGAGCCCTTCTCCGGCACCACCGGCACCACGCCGGCATTGAGCATGGCGGTCAGCGCTTCGAGCGTGCTGACGCGAATACCGGAATGACCGCGCATCAACGTATTGATACGGATCAGCAGCATCGCCCGCACCACGTCCTCGCCAAACGGCTTACCCACACATACCGCGTGGGTGATGATCAGGTTGTGCTGCAGCTCTTCCAGCAGCGTTCCTTCGGGCTTGTGCGGCCCATCTTTGATCAGAGCAGCGCCCGGCAATTCATCGCGCAGGCGATGCGCGCCCAGCAACTTGTCGGCATTGCTGCCGAAGCCGGTAGTGACACCATACGTGGGTTCGCCACAACTGACTTTTCCCGCGAGGAAATCAGCCGCGCGCTGCACGCGCTTGAGCCCTGCCGGATCCAGTGAAACCTTGGTGCCGTTGCGTGCCACCGCTACCAGCTGGGCGCGGGTGAGGCTGTTGCCGTCGAGAACGATGGTGTCGAATTTGCTCACTGCTGCCTCACTGATGAAATGTGTCGTCTGTTGTCGCGTCGCAGAGAGAACAATCAGCCCATCGCCGCGGCCTGCTCCAGTTCCACCCGCAAGGTCTTGATCAATTCGCTGCGCGTCACCTCGAACTGGTCCTCGCGGCGCAGGTCCTTCACCGTGACCACGCCCTTGGCGATCTCGTCCTCGCCCAGCACGATCACGAAGCGGATGCCGGCGCGGTCGGCGTACTTGAACTGCTTGCCGAGCTTGCTTCCCTCCAGCACCACTTCGGTGGCGATGCCGGCGCCGCGCAGCTCGCCGGCCAGTGCCAGATAAGCCGGCAGTTGCGCCGCGTCCATCTGGGTCACCAGCACGTCGACCGTGCTGGTCGCGGTGTTGATCAGGCCGGCATCGCGCAACTGCCAGTACAGGCGGGTCAGGCCGATCGAGATGCCGACGCCGGGCAGTTGCGACTTGGTGTACTGGCTGGCCAGATTTTCGTAACGGCCACCCGAGCAGATCGAGCCGATCTGCGGGTGATCGTTCAGCGTGGTCTCGTAGACCGTGCCGGTGTAGTAGTCGAGGCCACGGGCAATCGACAGATTCAGCACGTAATGCGTTTCCGGTACGCCGAACGCGTGGATCAGACCCAGCACTTCCTTCAACTCATTGCGGCCCTGCTCCATCGCCTCGGGGCCGGCGCCCAGCGCATCGAGCTTGTCGCAAGCGTCCTGCAGCGAAGTCGAGCGCACCTGCACGAAGGCAAGAATCTTCTGCGCCACCTCGGCACTCAGGCCGAACACCTCGCCGGTCAGCGTGTCGCGCACGTAGTCGGCGCCGCGCTTGTCCAGCTTGTCCACTTCGCGCAGCACCAGCATCTGCTGTTCGCCATCGACGATGCCGAGGCTCTCGAAATAGCCGCGCATCAGCTTGCGGTTGTTGAGCTGGATGGTGAACGCGCCAATGTTCAGTTCGCGGAACACGCTGTAGATCACCGCCGGAATCTCGGCGTCGTAACGAACCGACAGCGCATCCTTGCCGATCACGTCGATGTCGCACTGGTAGAACTCGCGGAAGCGGCCACGCTGGGCACGCTCGCCGCGATAGACCTTCTGCATCTGGTAGCGGCGGAACGGGAAGCTCAGATCATGCTCGTGCTCGGCGACATAGCGCGCCAGCGGCACGGTAAGGTCGAAGCGCAAGGCCAGCTCGGGCATGCCCTCGTCGTCCTTGGCGGCGTTCAGCGCACCGGTCGACTGCACGAAATACACCTGCCGTTCGGTCTCGCCGCCGGTCTTGGTCAGCAGCACGTCGGAGTATTCGATCACCGGCGTCTCGATCGGCAGGAAGCCGAAACGCTCGTAATTGCGACGGATCACGTCGAGCATGCGCTGGAATGCGATCTGGTCGAGCGGCAACAGCTCAAGCACGCCGGGCATGGTGCGGGCCGGGGTAAGCGCCATGGAATCCTCTACTGACAATGGGGAACATTCCGTCTGTCCGCTGACCGCGCGACGGCAGCCGTCAAGATTAGCAGAATGCCATGTGCGCTCCGTCGCCGCGGCAACGAGATGCATCGAACCTGTTGCCAAGCCCCCGCCTGACGATTAAGATACGCGGCTTCCCACGGGGTGTAGCTCAGCCTGGTAGAGCGCTACGTTCGGGACGTAGAAGTCGCAGGTTCGAATCCTGTCTCCCCGACCAAAATTCGATGAAGAAGCCGGCCCAGCGCCGGCTTTTTCATGTCCGTGGTCAGCCCTCCAGCGCCAGCCCGGCGAGCCGATCGAGCTCGGCCTCGACAAAACCTGCCTCGATCCGTGCCGGCCGATTGAATGGCCCACGCAGGCTGACACCCATGTACTCGCGCAGCAGTGCGAAGAACGTGTCGATCGGCTCGACCCCGTCGCGCTCGCAGCAGTACCGATACCAGCGGGTACCGGCGGCGACATGGGCGACTTCCTCGCGCAGGATCACTTCAAGGATCGCCACTGTGGCGGTGTCGCCGAGGTGGCGCAGGCGTTCGATCATGCCCGGGGTGACATCCAGTCCGCGTGCTTCCAGTACGCGCGGCACCAGCGCCATGCGGGCGGTGTCGTGATGCGCGGTTTTCTCGGCCATCGCCCACAGGCCATCGTGTGCGTCGAAGTCGCCGTAGGCGTGTCCGAGCTCGGCCAATCGTGCGGACAACATCGCGAAGTGACGTGCCTCGTCGTTGGCGCAACTGGCCCAGTCGAGGTAATACGCCTCCGGTTTGCCGCGATAGCGATAGACCGCGTCCCACGCCAGGTTGATCGCGTTGAACTCGATATGTGCCACCGCGTGCACCAGCGCAGCACGGCCCTCGGCGCTGCCAAGCCCACGCTGCGGGACCTGACGTGCATTGACCAGCTGCGGCTTCGCCGGGCGACCGGGCGCACCGATCGGCTCGGGTGGTGGCGAGGTGGAGTCGGCATGCAGTTCGCCGGCCAGAAATGCCTGCCATGTTTCATGCGTGAGGCGCAGTTTCTCGGCCGGGTCGGTGGCGTCGAGGCAGCGTTTGGCGGCGGCGTGGAGATCGGTCATGGAGTTTTTCTCGAGCACCCGCCCCACCTCAACCCTCTCCGCAAATAGAGAGAGGAGGCAGCAGTCACATCACCCGGCGCGCGGCCTTGGCGTCATCCGAGCGCAGCATCTGGATCTGCTCCAGATAGCGCTGGTCGAGGCCGGTGACGTATTCGCCGGAGAAGCACGAGGTGTCGAACTGCCGGAGCTTCTCGTTGCCGTCCTGCACTGCCCAGATCAGGTCCTTCAGATCCTGGTAGATCAGCCAGTCGGCACCGAGCATCGTCTCCACTTCCTGCTCGGTATGGCCGGCGGCGATCAGCTCCGAGGTGGATGGCATGTCGATGCCATAGACATTCGGGTAGCGCACCGGCGGTGCAGCAGATGCGAAATAGACGTTCTTGGCACCGGCGTCGCGGGCCATCTGGATGATCTGCTTCGAGGTGGTGCCGCGCACGATCGAATCGTCGACCAGCAGCACATTCTTCTTGCGGAATTCCAGGTCGATCGCGTTGAGCTTGCGGCGCACCGATTTCACGCGGTCGCCCTGCCCCGGCATGATGAAGGTGCGACCGATGTAGCGATTCTTGACGAAGCCTTCGCGGAACGGCACGCCGAGCGCGCCGGCCAGTGCGCTGGCTGCCGTACGAGCGGTGTCGGGAATCGGGATCACCGCGTCGATACCGTGGTCGGGCCGCTCACGCAGGATCTTCTCGGCCAGCTTCTCGCCCATGCGCAGGCGCGCCTTGTACACCGAGACGTCCTCGATCATCGAATCGGGCCGCGCCAGGTAGACGTACTCGAAGATGCACGGCGTATGCAGCGCACCTTCGGCACAACGGCGACTGTGCAACTGACCGTCGTCGGTGATGATCACCGCCTCGCCAGGCATGATGTCGCGCACACGCTTGAAACCGAGCACGTCGAATGCAACCGACTCGGACGCCACGGCATACTCGCGGCCTTCCGCGGTAACACGCTCGCCCAGTACCAGCGGCCGGATACCGTGCGGGTCGCGGAACGCGAGCAGGCCGTAGCCGAGCACCAGCGCCACGCAGGCATAGCCGCCGCTTGCACGCGAGTGCAAGCCGGCGACGGCCTTGAAGAGGTGATCGGGGGTCAGTTCCATCCGGTCCTGGATCTGCAGCTCGTGTGCCAGCACGTTCAGCAGCACCTCGGAATCGGACTCGGTGTTGATGTGGCGGCGGTCATCTTCGAACATTTCGCGGCGCAGCGTTTCGGTGTTGACGAGGTTGCCGTTGTGCGCGATCGCAATGCCATAGGGTGAATTCACATACAGCGGCTGCGCTTCGGCCGAACCTTCCGAACCCGCGGTCGGATAACGGCAGTGGCCGATGCCGATGCGTCCGCGCAGGCCGCTCATCGCCGCCTGGCTGAACACGTCGCGTACCAGCCCGTTGCCCTTGTGCAGGCGCAGCCGCGAGCCGTCTACCGTAGCGATGCCGGCAGCATCCTGACCACGATGCTGCAGCACCGTCAGTCCGTCATAAAGCGCCGATGCCACTTCGGTGGTACCGACAATGCCGATGATTCCGCACATGATTGCAGCCTGCTTCAGTAATTCGTGGGGTGGGCGGCTGCGCTGGTCGCAGCCGCTGGTGACGCTGTGCGTGATGCCTCTGGTGCGGACGTCGCGCCAGATATAGGGGCGTGTGGCGGCACCGACAAGTCATGCAGGTGCTCGAGCACACCGGAGGACTGGACCTTCTCGATCACGGCCGACGGCTTCAGATGTTCGCGCACATTGGCCGACACGTCAGCCGGCACGTTCTGCCCCAGCCATGCCGCGGCACCCTGAAACTGCGGCAGCAACACCGACTGCTGCCACCACGTATCACGCGTGAACCCGGTAAGGCCCACCAGGAAGACCAGCAACGTCACGATCAGCACACCGCGCACGAAGCCGAACAGCATGCCCAGCAGCCGATCGATACCGGACAAGCCGGTACCCCAGATCAGCCGTCGCATCGCGAAACGGATCAGCGCCCCGACAATAAGCACGGCGACAAAACAGGCGCCATAGCCGACGACGTAGCGCAAGGAAGGCAGCACAATGGTGTGTTCCAGCCGCGCCGACACCACCGGGCCGAACGTCCACGTCACCCAAAACGCGGCAATCCAGATGACCAGCGAGAGCACTTCCGAAACCAGTCCACGGAAAAGCCCGATCAGGACCGACAGGGCCAGCACGCCGAGAATGATGCCGTCGGTCCAGTTCATCGGTTCATTGGCCTCGTTGGCATCTCAGTCGACCGCTGCGGTGAGGCGTGTCATTCAGGGCACCGGGACCACGTTGCCGTCGATGCCGAGCTTGGCCTTGACCTGGTCGCGCACGCGCAATGCGTCGGCACGCTGCGTCTGCGGGCCGGCACGCACGCGCCACAGCTGCTTGCCACCGGACTGCACCGTATCGACGAAGCCGTCGAAACCGTTCGCACGCAACTTGTCGCGCAGCGCGTTCGCATCGGCCTGGCTGCTCATCGCCGCCAGTTGCACTGCCCAGCCGCCAGCCCTGGCAGTCGTCGCATGGGGTGCCGGCGTGGCTGCGACGGAAGCGGTGTCGTCGTGGCTGGCATCCTGCTCAAGCCGCGCAGGCGCACCGGGAATCGACTGGGTGATTTTCAGGCGCGCCGCTTCGGCAGCTGCGCGCGTCTCGAAGGGCCCGGCAATGACCAGGGTGCGCGGCTGGCCCGCCTGGGTAATCGAATGCCCCGCCACCGGATAACCCAGCGCGCGCACGCGGCGCTCCAGATTCGCCGCACCGGCCGCACTGGCATAGGCGCTTAGGTTGATCGTGTAACTGCCACGTCCGGCAGCGACCGGAGCGGTCGCTGCCAGCGTCACTGGAGCAGTGGCAGTGACGACCTTCGGTGTGGCGACAGCTGCCGGCTGCGATTTGATCGCAGGGGCGCTGGCGACCGGCGTGGTTTGCATCGGAATCACCGGCTGGCTCGGCGACGTGCCTGCGCCGGTGGTCACCGTCGTCGGCACCGGCTTCTTGCCAGCCTGCGGATCGGTCTCGACGTCACGTGGACGGTTCGAGCCGATGTTTACTGTAGCCAGCTGGTCGCCCGATACAGGCGTGGTCGTGGGGGTCGTGGTCGTCGAAGCCGAGGTTGCGGCAGCCGGAGCACCTACGGGCGCATCCGGATTCAGGCTCATCGTCTTGGTCTGCAGGTCGCGATCCGGCGCCGGCGGTATCGCCAGGCTCACCGCCTGATCTCCACCGGAAGCCGGCGGTGTACTGGAAAAGAACATCGGCACGAACAGGATCGCCAAGGCGAACAGGACGGCAGCACCCAGCAGGCGTATTTTCAAGACTTCACTCCAAGGCGGCAAACGCGGCACGCAATGTAGGGATTATACCTGCCTGCGCCGGACGCCCGGCCATGTGCCTCACGTGCCGCGTTCAGCGAGAATCGCACCGGCCACGAAAAACGAGCCAAACGCAAGAATGCGCTCACCCGGCTGCGCCGTCGCGCGGGCCGCGGCCAGCGCCATCGCCACGTCGGCATGCGTATCGAACATCGCCTGCGGCAAGGTCTGTTGCAGGATCGCGGCCAGCGCCGTCACCGCCAAGCCGCGCGGCGTAGCGTGATCCAGCCCGGCCAGATGCCAGTGGTCGATGCGCACGCCGAGTGCGCCGATCACCCCGGCCACGTCCTTGTCGGCTAGCGCTCCGTACACCGCATGCACCCGACCGGGTGGCTGCGCATCCAGCCATTCGGCCAGCGCGCGTGCGGCCTGCGGGTTGTGGCCCACGTCCACGATCAACGCCGGATCACCGCCCAGCGACTGCAGCCGTGCCGGCACCCGCACTTCGTGCAAGCCGGCACTGACCGCGGCGAAGACATCCTTCGACGCGAACGACGCGTCGTGCGCCCACAGCGCATGCAGCGCGGCGATCGCCGCCGCCGCATTGGCGAACTGCACCGGGGCCGCCAGCGCGGGGTCGGGCAGCTCCATCGCAGTGCCATCGCGGTGCAGCCAGCGCCAGCCATCGGCATGACGTTCAAAGAAAAAATCGAGTCCCGCCCGCTCGACCCGCGCACCGCATGCCGCCAGCGCATCAAGCAACCCCGCCGGCGGATCGAGCTCGCCCACGATCATCGGTCGCCCGGCCCGTGCAATACCGGCCTTCTCGCGACCGATGCTGTCGCGGTCCGGTCCCAGCCAGTCCATGTGATCCAGGTCCACCGCAGTGACGATCGCCACATCGGCATCGACGATGTTGACCGCGTCCAGCCGCCCACCCAGCCCCACTTCCAGCACGGCCACGTCCAGCCCGGCCCGCGCAAACAGATCCAGCGCGGCCAGTGTGCCGAATTCGAAATACGTCAACGGAATTGCATCGCGCGCCGCCTCGATCCGCTCGAACGAGGCGATCAGTGCGGCATCACCGACATTCGCGCCGTCGATGCGCACACGCTCGTTATAGTCCAGCAGATGCGGCGAAGTGAACGCGCCAACACGCAGACCGGCAGCTCTCAGCATCGCCTCGAGCAGAGCCACGGTCGAGCCCTTGCCGTTGGTGCCGCCCACCGTGATCACCCGCTGCGCCGGCGCCGGCGCACCCATCCGTTGCCATACCTCGCGCACGCGATCGAGCCCCAGCTCGATGCTGCGTACGTTGACGCGTTCCTGGTACGCCAGCCATTCGGCGAGAGTGCGGGTCATGCAGTGACTTTGTGCGGGTGAATCGAACGGCATCCGCAGAGCAGTGCGGACAGGCAGGCACAAAGTTTAAAGCATTGCCTCAGCCAAACAGGTGAATGCCGCTGTAGTGCAACGCCATGTACATGCCGAACACGGTCCAGAATGTTTTCTTCAGTGCCTTGCCGGCCAGCAGGGCCACCAGCAGGCCGAGCAGCAGCGGCATGTGTTTTTCCAGCGTACTGCGGGTGTCATTGACGACGTTCATGTGTGCTCTCCCGCACCACCACGGTGCAGGAGAATGATCGTCCGGTGACACGGCCGGCCATAGAAGCAGCCGTCAATCATCGCTGGTGACATTCGTCACAGGGGTGCCAGCTTCACAACGGCGCATGCCGCAGCCGCAGCGCATTGCTCACCACCGAGACCGAGCTCAGGCTCATTGCCAGCGCGGCGATCATTGGCGACAGCGCGATGCCGAACCAGGGATACAGCACGCCGGCCGCCAGCGGCACGCCGAGCGTGTTGTAGACGAAGGCGAAGAACAGGTTCTGCCGGATATTGCGCACCGCCGCCTGCGACAGCGTGCGCGCCCGCACGATGGCACCCAGCTCGCCTTTCACCAGGGTCACCTGCGCGCTTTCCATCGCCACGTCGGTGCCGCTGCCCATCGCGATGCCGATGTCGGCCGCGGCCAGCGCGGGCGCATCGTTGATGCCATCGCCGGCCATCGCCACGCGGCGACCTGCAGCGCGCAACGCGTTCACCACGGCGGCCTTGTCCGTCGGCGACACATCCGCATGCACTTCGTCGATGCCCAGTTCGCCCGCCACCGCCTGCGCCGTGGTGGCGTTGTCGCCGGTCAGCATCACGATGCGCAAACCGGCCACGTGCAGCGCCTCGAGCGCCGCCGGCGTGCCCGGCTTGATCCGGTCGGCCACCACCAGCAGTGCGGCCAGCGCGCCGTCGATGGCCAGGAACATCACGGTGGCGCCCTGTCCGCGTCGTTGTTCGGCGCGTGCGCTCACATCGTCGTTGATCGCAACGTGCGATTCACCCATCAGCTGCGCATTGCCCAGCGTCACGGCGCTGCCATCCACGGTCGCGCTGACACCGCGACCGGTCAACGAAAGGAAGCCCGTGGCTGCCAGCAGCGGCAAGCGCTCCGTTTCCGCCGCGATCACGATCGCCCGCGCCAGCGGATGTTCGCTCGGCCGCTCCAGCGCGGCGGCCAGCGCCAGCAGGCGCTCGCGCGCTTGGCCACCGAGGCTTACCAGCTCGGTCAACGCCGGCTTGCCCATGGTCAGCGTGCCGGTCTTGTCCACCACCAGCGTGTCGATCTCGCGCATGGCCTCGATCGCGCTGGCGTCCTTGAACAGCACGCCGTTCTGCGCACCACGACCACTGGCGACCATGATCGAGATCGGTGTCGCCAGACCCAGCGCGCAAGGACAGGCGATGATCAGCACCGACACCGCCGCGATCAATGCATGCGTGAACCGTGGCTCCGGCCCCAGCAGCGCCCACAGCGCAAACGCCAACAGCGCAATTGCCACCACCGTTGGCACGAACCAAGCCGCCACCTTGTCGGCCACGCGTTGCAGCGGTGCCTTGCTGCGTTGCGCCCGTGCCACCAGCGCCACGATCTGCGCCAGCATGGTCGCGCCGCCAACCTTCTGCGCACGCATGGTCAGCGCACCGTCCTGATTCACCGTGCCGCCGGTGAGCGGATCGTCCTTCGCCTTGGCTGCCGGCATCGGCTCGCCGGTAAGCATCGACTCGTCGACATGGCTTTCGCCGTCCAGCACCACGCCATCGACCGGCACCTTCTCGCCGGGACGAACGCGCAACACGTCGCCGGCATGCACTTCGTCCAGCGGCACGTCGGCTTCACTGCCATCGGCGGCGATCCGCCATGCGGTCTTCGGTGCCAGGCCGAGCAGGGCCTTCAACGCCGCGTCAGTACGACGGCGCGCGCGCAGTTCCAGGAAATCGCCCAGCGTGACCAGGGTGACGATCATCGCCGCCGATTCGAAATACACCGCGACCCGGCCGTGCAGATCGCGGAAGCCGGGCGGGAAGATCTCCGGCAGCAGGAACGCCACGGCGCTGTACAGCCACGCCACACCGGTACCCAGCGCGATCAGCGTGTACATGTTCGGGTGCCACGGTTTCAACGAACGCCAGCCGCGTGCAAAGAACGGTGCACCGCCCCACAGCACCACGACCGTCGCCAGCACCGCCTCGACCGAGCCGCTCACACGATTCCATGCCATCGGCAGATGCCAGCCGAACAGATGCGGCCCCATTGCCAGCACGAACACCGGCAGGGTCAACGTCAACAGCGTCCCGAACCGCCGCGTCATCGACGACACCTCGCCACCGTCGCCCTCATCCAGGCCCGGCATCATCGGCTCCAGCGCCATGCCGCACTTCGGGCAATCGCCCGGACCGACCTGCTGCACTTCCGGGTGCATCGGACAGGTGTAGATCGCGCCGGGCGCTGCCGGCGGTGGAGTCGTGCGATCTTCCAGACAAGCGGACGGCTCGGCCACGAACTTCTCGCGGCAACGCGCGGAGCAGAAATAGTACGCATGACCGTCGTGCTCGGCGCGATGCTTCGCGGTATGCAGATCCACCGTCATGCCGCAGACGGGGTCCTTCACCGTGTGGGCATGGTCGTGACGGGCATGCGAGTGATCATGTGCTGCCATCGCCACAGGCTTCGCGGTGCAGCAACTTGTCGACGCCATCTTCGAATCCGGCACGCCCAGATACGTCGCCGGTGCCGCCTCGAACTTCGCTTTGCAGCCGGCACCGCAAAAATGGAACACCTGTCCGTCGTGGATGGACTGATGTTTCGACGTGACCGGTTCCACCGGCATGCCGCAGACCGGATCGGTCGCCGTCGAACCTGGAGTCTTGTCGCCGCCATCGCAACAGGAAGCGTGCTCGTCCATCACGACACCGCCTCATCGCTCAGTGCGCGCAGAATCGGGCATTCCTCCGGTTTGCCATGCCCTGGACATGACTCGACCAGCTGCGCCAGCCCATCACGCACCCGCTGCAATTCCGCAATGCGCAGCTCGATCGCCGCCAGCCGCTGCTGCGCCCGCTGCTTCACCGCCTTCACCCCACGCTGTCGATCCGCCGACAACGCCAGCAGCTCACGAATCTCCTCCAGCGTGAAACCCAGATCCTTGGCGCGGCGGATAAAGCGCAACTGCGCAATCGTGCCTTCACCATAACTGCGATAACCCGAGGCACGCCGCACCGGCTCGGGCAGCAGGCCCTCGCGCTCGTAATAACGGATCGTGTCGATCGCCACACCGACGCGCTTGGCGACGGCACCGATGGTAAGTGAGGTGTGTTGTGTATTCATGCGACAAGTCTAGACCCGTGATCCAGGTCTAGAGTCAAGCGCAACATCATTCAAGACTCAGGGCTGCTTGACCCTGCTGAAGGGTTCGGGCTTTCGAATGAGCAGTGCTCACTGCTTCAATCTCGTCAGGGTGGCGACAAATGACCGTACCCAAGTCATCCCGCCATCATTCGAATACGACTCCTCGTATTGGTGCGAATCCGGCTTGAAATCGGACCACACGGCCCTTACCAGGATCGTCTTGTCACTTACGGTGCTGTCTTGACCAACCAGCACGACCCGGCCGTCCTTGAATTCGCCGACATTCGACGTCAGCGCCCCGACCTTGCTGTTCGCGAACGACTGACTCCACTGGTGTGCACTCGGGTTGTACAGGAAGAGCGTGAGACCCTCCCAATGGCCTTTCGGCCCATCCGCTTCGATCTCCTCCAGTTCCGCCTTGCCACCCCACACCTTGCGCACGGTCACGGTTCCATTCAGTTCAACGGAATTCGAACTGCTCGCAAAAGGATCAAGAATCCGCTTAATGTGGGTGTGCCACACGCCAAGGTTGAAATCAAAGTCGTGTTGCCCGTCGTGCACTGCAGGTGTCGGCGCGGCAGTGTGCGAAAGGCCGACGCAGGGACAAGAAACACACATGATGGTGGCCAACCCCATGCCAACCACTTTCCGCATCAGATGATTCAAGTTCTTCTCCAGGTGATGGGTAACAAACGGCAGGTGCGAAGCCCAGGCTTCAGCCTTTCGGTTTTCGGAATCTGAAAATGAACTGGTCGGTGTGGCCGCGTATCGACTTGTCAAATACGGTGACCGTGTGCGGATCGGCAGGATTGGCCAAGACGATGCTCTCGCCCTCGAGTTTGAAGCCTGCCGCCTCGACTTCGCGGCGCACTACCGAAGGCTCGATGCGGTGCAAGGTATCGGTCACGTCAGCTGGCGCGTTCCTGGCGGCGACGTGGTCGAGCACAATGTAGACCCCGCCGGGTTTGAGCGCCGCATAGACCGCCTTGTTGAACGCGGCCATGTCGACCGGGCCCATGAAGCTGTCGTGCAAATCGTGGTAGTTCTGGGAGATCCAGAACAGGTCGAGCTTTTCCGGAAACCTCACAGCCCCCAGCGCGGATGCGAAGGTCACGCTGACGTTCTGATGCGCTACGGCGTAGGTCTGGATCTCGGCGATTCCTTTGACAATGTTCGGGTACACGAATAGGGGACTGGGTACGGTCGCGTAGACGTGCCCCTGAGGTCCGACCACGTTAGCGAACAGGCGGGTGAAGTAGCCGGCACCAGCAGCGTAGTCGGCGACCTTGTCACCAGGCTTGATCCCGGCAAACGCCAGGGTCTCGGCTGGTTTGCGGTCAGCGTCACGCACAGTGTCTGCAGCAGGCCGCGAAGGATCAGCCACAGCGGCGGCAACCGCCCCGGGAACGTTTGGCATGTCGGCGGCGAACGCTTGACCCGTGGTCAAACTCGATGCCATGAGCATCGAGATCATGCAGATCGGAACAAATTTGCGCATATCACAACTCCTGAAGACTGGCCGGCCAAACGGCGCCGCATGTGAAATCAAAATGGATGGCGCCGGATAGCTCAGAGCTTCAACAAGTTCGAAAGATCCGATGCCAGAAACTTCGTCCCCGGAACGAAATTGAATACGCAGAAATCAAGCAGCCTGAATCCTGGCCGTCATGCGCACTGCAGCTCAGCCCTCAGGACTGGCATAAGTCCGGATTCGCGTGTCAGTCGCGATCCAGTTCACCTCCCAGGTCTTGCCCCCATCAGCGGAGAACGCCTGCTCGAATCGGTACACATCGTCGTTGACCTTCGAGACCACGAATCGAACCAGGATGTCGCGGCCGTCCAGTGTCTCCTTGTCGTAAAACTCGCCGCGTCCGTTCTTGAACCCGCCGACCGTGGGCACGCCCAGCCCACCACCCCTGCTGCTGGCGACGTTGAGGCTCCACTGATGGGTCGCGGGATCGTACAGGCGCAGGGACAGCAGTTCGATGCGGCCTGCCCGACCATCGACTTCGAGTTCGATCAGGTTGGCGCGGCCGTTCCATATCTTGCGGACGACGCTAGTGCCCTCGTAATCGAGCCAGACCTTGGAGCCGGTCAACGGTTGCTGAAGGCGCGAAACGTGGGTTTTCCACTTGCCTATCTCGAAATCGAAATCGTGCTGCCCCTCCTGCTGCGCTGACACCTGACTGACTGCCGGCGCAACAGCGTGCTGACTGCCAATCCCCTGCGCCGGCAGCGCACCCGCGATCAGGACAGATGCCAGCAGACCGGCACGGATGAATTTGCATGCGTTCATGACCGCTCCTTCAGAACACCATGTTGAGCGCGACAACCGGAGCGGTCGAGGCGGTGCTGTTGTGGCCGCCCCGGATCAGGCGGACTCCGAGCAGCACGCCCATGTTGGGGTTCCAGCTGTATTCGATCGCCGGTGCAAGAGCGAATGCCGTGCTGGAGCCGGAGTCCAGCCGTACCGCATCCGGCGCGTAGCCGATCACCCGGGTGTTGCTGTTGTGGCTGTAGGTCAGGTCCAGCGCCAGCACCCAGCTGCGCGTCAGGCTGTATTCCCAGGACAGGCCGGCATACAAGGTGCTGCCCGGTTTCGCCCTTCCGCGAAATCCCGATTCCGTGCCATAGACACTGACATCTTCGAGGGTCGCGTCGCTGGAAAATGATTGCGACAGATTGAGCCGCATGCGCAGGATGCGGCCATTCGGCAACCAGGCGTACGTCTGGGCGTTGAGCTGCACGATGGTCGTATGCGCGCCGCTGCCCAGACCATCTGCCGGCCGATCTCCCAGACGATCGTATTTCCCTGTCGGCAGCGTCTCCTGCACCTCTGCAGAAATCGTCGGCAGCCAGCTGCCTTCGTGGAACTGGGTGAGCTGGTATTGGGCAAGCAGGGTCCAATCGCCCAAGCCTACGTGCGAGCTGCCCGGCCCGGTGCTGACCGTGTTGTAGCCCAGCACGGGGATCACGCCAACCGTCAAGCGGTTGGCGAGCCCGTACAGTACATACGTGCGCGAGCCGTAGCTGTCCGAATGCCTGCTGGAAATGTCGTACAGATAGGGCTCGACCAGGAAATGTCCGGGCAGCAGCGTCCCGGCCGAATTCGCCAGCATCGGACCCGTCCACCAGGCGTCGTCCTGCGACTGGCGGACGGATGCGGCGGTTTGTGCCCACACCGGAGCGCAATGCAGGAAGCAGCCAAACAGGCACGCCAGCAAGGAAAGGCGCGCATGGCGAAGCAAGGTCTTGGTGGATGGCAACATCACTCGTTCTTTCCTCGGATCCGGTGTGCAGGGAAAATAGGTCACGCAGTGGTTCGCTGAAATAGCCACTTTGACGAGATACGCTATAACCACTTTGAGGAGTCCCGGCATGCGGCGCATCACAGCCAGCTTCCTGCCCCCGATCGCGCTCGATGCTGCAAGCGGCGTACCGATGCATCGCCAGTTGTCCGAATGGTTCCGGCGGGCGATCGTCGACGGCCGGTTGCGGCCGGGACAGCGCGTGCCGTCGAGCAGAAGCCTTGCCAGCGAGCTGAAGGTATCCCGCATACCGGTGCTGAGCGCGTACGAGCAGCTGTACGCCGAAGGCTATCTGGAGACGTTCGTCGGCGCCGGCACCTGCATTGCGCGGTCGATACCCGTAGAGAGATCGGCAGGCACGGCACCACAGAGCACGCCGTTGCGGATCGCCGCCCATGCAGCGCCACGCAGGATTTCCAGGCGCTCAGCATCGATGCGCGAGCCGGCGCAGACCTGGCTGGACAGCCAGGGTGCGTTTCGCATCGGTCTGCCGGCCATCGACCACTTTCCGCTTGGCGTGTGGTCGAGGCTGGTGAACAGGCACGCGCGAAAGCAGGCCACCGACATGATGGTTTATGGCGATCCGATGGGCTATCTGCCGCTGCGCGAGGCTATCGCGGAATACCTGAATACGGTGCGCGCCGTCCGCTGCGACGCATCGCAGATCGTGATGACGACCGGCTCGCAGCAGGGTCTGCAGATCTGCGCCCACGTGCTGCTGGATCCGGGCGCGCCGGTCTGGGTCGAGGAACCTGGCTATCCCGGCGCGCGCCAGGCGTTGATGATGGTCGGGGCGAAACCTGTTCCGGTACCCGTCGATCATGAAGGTCTGAATGTGATGGCCGGCATCCGCCGCAGTCGCGGCGCGCATGCCGCCTACGTCACGCCATCGCACCAGTTCCCGCTGGGCACGACGATGAGCGCCACACGGCGCATGCAGTTGCTGAACTGGGCCACGCGCAGCGGCGCATGGATCATCGAGGACGACTACGACAGCGAATACCGTTTCGGCGGCCAGCCGATCACGTCGCTGCAGGGGCTGGATACGGATGGACGGGTCATCTATGTCGGCACCTTCAGCAAGGTCGTGTTCCCTGCCCTGCGGCTGGGTTACGTGGTTGTCCCGAGGGACCTGGTACCTGCCTTTTACGACGCGCGCAATGCCACCGACACGTTCTGCGCCACCCTGTACCAGGTCGTCATGGCCGATTTCATCCGCGAAGGGCATTTCGCGCGACACATCCGCCGCATGCGAACGCTCTACATGGAGCGACGCGCGGCGCTGCTGGAGGCGATCGGCAAATACCTGGGCGACCAGCTCGAGGTCATCGGCGCCGAAGCGGGGATGCAGCTGGTGGCGTTGCTGCCGCCGGGCATCGACGATGTGGCGGTGTCGCGAAAGGCGGCCGACCTGGGCATTTCGGTCAGGCCGCTGTCACCCTGCTACGCGAATCCGCCGGCCAGGGGTGGCCTGATCCTCGGTTACGGCGGCGCCGGTGTACGCGAGATCCAGGACGGCGTGCGCAAGCTCAGGTCATGCATCCGAAAAGATGCATGACGCGTCCTGCAGCAGCTTCCGGTACACGATGAAGCCGGACTTCTCGGCCACCTTGTCGTAGAGCTGCATGGCCGTTGCATTCGTCTCATGGGTCTGCCAATAGACGCGCGGACAACCTGCCTGCCTCGCATGCTCGCAGACCCCGTCGATGAGCGCGCGACCGATACCCTTGCCTCGGGCCGCCGCGACCGCAAACAAGTCCTGCATATAGCAGCTCGGGGCGAGCTGGATGGTGCTGCGGTGATAGAGAAAGTGCGCCAGCCCCAGCAGTTCGCCGGCACTCTCGGCAACGATGGCATGCACCGGCTCGTCGGCATCGAAGAAGCGCGACCAGGTCGTCTGCGTGATCTCATCAGGCAGCGCGGTGGAACCGCTGCGACCGTAGAAAGCGTTGTAACCATCCCAGAGGATTTTCCAGGCCGAAAAGTCCTCGTGTTGTATCGGTCGTATCACGATTTGATGGTTCATGGGCACCTCGGGGTCACCACGGACAGAACGCCGCGAAGCCACGCATGTTGGGTTATCTGGCATCGGGACTCGGCACGACTGACGACACTGCTCCGTCAGACCAGCGCGTCTTCCGCCGCCACGAAGCCACCGGTCTGCCGCTTCCACAAGCGCGCATACAAGCCCTCGTGCGCAATCAATTCGGCATGCGTGCCGGTTTCCACGACCTGCCCCTTGTCCAGTACCACGAGCCGGTCCATCCGGGCGATGGTGGACAGGCGGTGCGCAATGGCGATCACCGTCTTTCCCTGCATCAGGATGTCGAGGCTGTCCTGGATCGCCGCTTCGGCCTCGGAATCGAGCGCCGAGGTGGCTTCGTCGAGCACCAGGATTGGCGCGTCCTTCAGCAGCACGCGGGCGATCGCGATGCGCTGGCGCTGGCCGCCGCTGAGTTTCACGCCGCGCTCGCCGACCAGTGCGTCGTAGCCGATGCGGCCTTCGCCGTCGACCAGTTGCGGAATGAATTCGTCGGCGCGCGCCTTGCGCACGGCCTCGAGGATCTGCGCCTCACTGGCGTCGGGTCGGCCATACAGCAGGTTGTCGCGGATCGAACGGTGCAGCAGCGAGGTGTCCTGGGTCACCACGCCGATCTGCGAGCGCAGGCTTTCCTGGGTGACATTGGCGATGTCCTGGCCGTCGATCAGGATGCGACCGTCTTCGAGGTCATACAGCCGCAGCAGCACGTTGACCAGGGTGGACTTGCCGGCGCCTGATGGGCCGACCACACCGATCTTCTCGCCCGCGCGCACGGCCAGGTCGAGCCCGGCGATCACTCCACCCTGTTTGCCGTAATGGAAATGGATGTGCTCGAAACGCACCGCGCCATTGGTCACTTCCAGCGGCATCGCGCCTTCGCGATCCTGCACCACGCGTGGTTGCGAGATCGTGGTGATGCCGTCCTGCACGGTACCGACGTCCTCGAAGATGCCGTTGACCACCCACATGATCCAGCCGGACATGTTGTTGATGCGGATTACCAGTCCGGTCGACAGCGCGATCGCACCGACCGTCACCCGGCCCTCGCTCCACAGCCACAGCGCCAGCGCCGAGGTGCCCACGATCAGGAAGCCGTTGAGCGAGGTGATGGAAGCGTCCATGGCGGTAGTGACGCGAGTCATCCAGCGCAGCTTGTCGGTCTGCTCGGCCATCGCGTCGGCGACGTAGGCTTCCTCGCGGTGGGTATGCGCGAACAGCTTCAGGGTCAGCACATTGCTGTAGCCGTCGACGATGCGACCCATCAGCTTCGAGCGGGCCTCCGAAGCCTTCCACGAACGCTGCTTGACACGTGGAATGAAGAACGCCAACAGGCCGACATACGCGAACACCCACACGACCAGCGGCGCAGCCAGCCAGAAATCCGCCTTGGCAAACAGCACGATCGCGCTGCCGGTGTAGATGGTGACGTACCAGATCGCATCGACGATCTGCACCGCCGAGGCGCGCAGCGAACCGCCGGTCTGCATGATCCGGTTGGCGATGCGCCCGGCATAGTCGTTCTGGAAGAAGCCCAGGCTCTGGCGGATCACGTAGCGATGGTTCTGCCAGCGGATGCGGTTGGTCAGGCTGGGCACGATCGCCTGATTCACCAGCAAGTCGTGCAGGCTGCCCAGCACCGGTCGCGCGACCAATGCCACGAAACCCATCCACAGCAGGGTGCGTCCGTGCTCGTGGAAGAACGCCGTACCCGGCGCACCCTTGGCCATGTCGACGATGCTGCCGATGAAGCCGAACAGCGATACCTCGACAATCGCCACCGCAAAACCCACCACAACTGCCGCGGCGAACACCGGCCATACTTGGCGCAGGTAGAACGCGTAGAAGCGCCACACCGACTTCGGCGGCATGCTGTCGACCGGGTCCTTGAACGCGTCGATGAGGGATTCGAACCAGCGGAAGATCATCAGGGGTTTCCGAGCCTGCGTGTACCGTCATTGTGCTTGAAGCTCGACCGGAGCGCAGTGGCACTCGCGATTCGCCGTGCGCAGCCAGCGGCCTGAGCGAATGGTTCAATACTGAACGCCAGCCTCGAAACCCGACCGGCATGATTGACCGTTCGCGGCCACGCTCCGATCATGCCCGGATGCCTACTCTGATCCGCTACCTCTTCATCCTGTTGCTGACGGTTTCCAGCGGCAGCGTTCTGGCGCAAGACACTCCGGATGCCACGGCACCCGCTGCTGCGGCAGCGCCCACACCGGCGCAGACGCTGATCCAGCTGCGCGCCCAGCTGGACGACATCAAGGCGACGGTGGATTCCAAGAAGACCGATGTGCCGCTGGGCGACCTGCGCAATCGCGCGCTGGACGTGCAGCAGCAGGCCGAAAAACTGGCCTCCATGCTATCGCCGCAATCGGCCAGCCTGCAGGCCAGGCTCGATGTACTCGGCCCCGCACCGGCCAGGGACGCCCCACCCGAATCGCCGCAGCTGAGCATGCAGCGCAAGCAGCTGGGCAAGGCCAGCAATGATCTGGAGGGTCAGATCAAGCAGGCCAATTCGTTGGGCACCGAAGCCACCCAGCTGGCCGCCCACGTCGCCGAGCTGCGACGCGACCAGTTCCAGACCCAGCTCACCTCGCGCACGGCAACACCGTTCAGTCGCGCATTCTGGGTCGATCCGGCCAAAGCATTCCCCGACGACATGAAGCGGGCGAAACAGCTGGGCAACGATGCGCTGTCGAGCATCCGGCAGGCCTGGCAACCACCCAATCGCACGCCGTTCGTGCTGTGCCTGATCACGGCCATCCTGCTGCTCAGCGTGGGGCGCTGGCTGATCGAGCGCATGCTGGTGCAAGTGACCACCCGTCACATGCCGACGGGTCGACTGCGCCGCAGTGCGCTGGCCGTGGCGATGACGCTGGCCTACACCCTGGCGATCGGCCTGGCGGCGCGTTCCGCCTATCTCGCGCTGAACTGGAACGACCTGCTGGACGATGATCTGGACGATCTGGCGAAGCGGCTGGTGCGGCTGGTGACGTTTGCTGCCTTCATGACCGGCCTTGGTCGCGCCATGCTCTCCAGCAAGCGCTCTTCCTGGCGACTGTCCACCCTGTCCGACGATGCCGCACATCGACTGCGCGCGTTCCCGTGGCTGCTTGGCGGCGCCGCCTTGCTGCTTGGCGTGATCGAAAGCATCAACAATGCAATCGGCGCCAGCCTGGCGATCACCGTGACAACACGCGGGCTGCTGGCCGTGCTGATCGGCCTGCTGGTGGGCAGCGCGCTGATGCGGCTGGGCCGGTCGCGGCGCGCCACGCTGGCCGCAGGCGAACTGACGGCACCGCGCCCGGTCTGGATCGGCCTCGTGGTCGCGGCGGCGTTCGTCGGTGTCGGCATGGTCCTGCTCGGCGTGATCACCGGCTACATCGCCTTTGCCTTCTTCATCGCGCGGCAGATGCTGTGGGTTGGCGTGATCCTCACCGCGCTATATCTGTTGATGCATCTGGTCGACGACATTTTCGACACCGTGTTCGACCCCAAGGGCCGCAGCGGTACGCGCCTGCAGAGCAGCTTCGGACTGGCTCCCAGCGCGCTCGAACAGACCGGCACCCTGCTGTCCGGCATTACCCGCGCCGTGCTGTTGATCCTGGCGGTCGCGATCGTGCTGGCACCGTTCGGTGCGGACCCGCAGGAGCTCGCCGGGCGCATCGGCACGCTGCTGTCCGGCGGTTCGCTGGGTTCGCTCAAGATCGTGCCCAGCAACATCTTCGATGCCGTGCTGGTGTTCGTGCTCGGCCTGATCGTGCTGCGCGTGATCAAACGCTGGCTGAGTGACCAGCTGCTGCCGAAGACCTCGCTCGATCTCGGCATGCAGAACTCGATGCTGACCCTGCTCGGTTATGTCGGCGGCGTGCTGGTATTCGTGCTGGCGCTGGTCGCGCTGAAGGTCGACCTGCAGGGCATCGCATGGATGGCCAGCGCGCTTTCGGTCGGCATCGGCTTCGGTCTGCAGGCGATCGTACAGAACTTCATCTCCGGCCTGATCCTGCTGGCCGAGCGGCCGGTGAAGGTGGGCGACTGGGTCTCCATCGGCGGCGTCGAGGGCGACATCCGCCGGATCAACGTGCGCGCCACCGAGATCCAGATGAGCGACCGCTCCACCATGATCGTGCCGAACTCGCAGTTCATCACCCAGAACGTGCGCAATGTGACCCTGGCCAATGCCCAGGGCCGCGTCAACATCAAGCTGTCGATGCCGCTGGATACCGATGCAGGCAAGGCGCGCGAGCTGATCCTGGAAGTGCTGCACGCGCATCCGGGAACCTTGAGCATGCCGACCCCGAGCGTACAGCTGGAAAACCTCGATGCCGGCTCGATGACGTTCAACTGCATCGCCTACGTCAACAGCCCGCGTGAAGTCAGCGGCGTGAAGAGCGACCTGCTGTTCGAGATACTCGAACGCCTGCGCAGTGCGAAGCTGCCGATGACGAGTCCGCAGAGCATGGTGCTGCGCCGGCTGCCACCGATTGCCGAGAGCCACGACGACCAGGATTGATCCGGCATCAGCATATCCCGCCCATGGAGTCAGCCACATGTCTGCATCCAGCCAAACAGGCAGCACCATCATTCCCTGCCTGCGCTACCGCGATGTGCATGCCGCGATCGACTGGCTGTGCAAGGCATTCGGCTTCACGAAAAATGCCGTGTGCGAAAACAAGCAAGGCGGCGTGGAGCATGCCCAGCTGACCTGGGGCAACGGCATGGTCATGCTCGGCGAAGTGCGGGACAACGAGTTTGGTCGGCATATTGCCCAGCCCGACGAGATTGGCGGCCGCGAAACGCAATGCGCCTGCGTGATCGTCGCCAACTGCAAATCGCACTACCAGCAGGCCAAGAACGCCGGTGCAGTGATCGTCGACGACTACGCCGAGAAGGAACACGGCGGCGCCGGCTACAGCTGCCACGACCCGGAAGGCCACCTGTGGTATTTCGGCAGCTACGATCCGTGGCAGCCTGGGTAAATCCAACATAAGGAAGGCCGGCTTGCGCCGGCCTTCTGCTTGAGCAAACTGCAGCTCTCCGTTATGGCGTACAAGCCTTGCCATGCTCCGCATGGTTGCCCTTGGCCTTGGCATCGGCCTCGCTCATGTACTCGCCGTGCTTGGTCTTGCCGTACCACTTGTCACTCGGGCAGTGGTAGACCTTGCTGCTGCTGTTGACCCAGACCATGCCCGGGCCACCGCCCGGCGCGGCATTGGCGGCAGGTGCCGGCATCGTGTGGGCCTTCATGGCGTTGTTTGCGGTCGGGGCGGCCGGAGCAGCGGCGGGTGCAGGTGCGGCTGCCGCCGGAGCTGCAGCTGCGGCGGGTGCTGCGGCGGCGGCACCGGCTGCCGCGTACCACTCCTTCACACCCTTGTGACCTTTGCACGCACCCTTCTTGGTGGCCTGAGTGGAGTAGCTGCCGTCCTTGCACTGGCCGGTGGAGCCGGCAGGCGCGGACGCCTGTTGCGCATAAACGGCCGGTACGGCCAACAGACAAGCCAATGCGATGACCATCAGATTTGACGATTTCATTCAGACTCCCTCCAACGTGAATTCGCGACGACACTCCCAAGCACTCGCAACGACTGTGCCTGCAGAGCGACTATGCCGCAAAATCATGACCGCAAGATACGACCGGCGCACCGCATTCATCCGGTAGACGGCTGTTTCGAATGAACTTGCGAATCATCCCGGAGACCACACCGGGGAGCTTGTGTCACACCGATACCGTTGCCGTTACGGCGCGGCGGCGGCGGCCGGCTTGAGTTTGGAATCCGGCCGCGCCAGCGCATACATTTCCCAACTGAATTGATTGAGCAGGCCCTGACGATCCTTGCCTATGGCGTACAGATCGAAGTGGGTCCGATCGGGCAGGAAACGAAAGTCAGCCTTGGCGTGCAGAGCGTCCAGCACCGCCTTCAGCCTGTGCGCGGCGCCATCCAGGTAGAACGTATCGGCGGTGCCGACGACCAGATGGATCTTGCCATCCAGATCGGGTTTCAGCTGCGGCCAGTTCGCCTGCAGCAAGTGCGCGATGTCGTAGTGGTCACGCCAGTAGGCAACCACGGCCGGATCGACCGCACCGGTATCGCGATTGAACATCGGCACTGGCCGACCGTCCGCACCACGCGGCGAGAAGACCCAGTCGAACGAGGCCAGCTGGCCACCGTATTCGCCCAGCACGCGTTCAAGCCTGGCGAACGTCTCGAAGCTGGCAATCACCTTGCCCTTGTCGCGCACCAGCGGATAGGCCGAGCCATCCGGCCGGTGATAGACGTTTGCGTTGGACGCATATAGGTCCACACCGGTGAAATCGTGGAAATCGCTGGGATCGGGCGAGGTCGACCAGGTGCCGCCGAAAATTTTCGGATAGTGCGTCTGCAGCCACAACGTGGCCCAGCCGCCGGAGGAATGGCCATTGAGGAATCGGCCATTCGACCTGCCGTCCATGCGGTAGGTGGTTTCCAGCTGCGGAATCAGCTCCGTGGTGAGCGCCTGTCCCCACGGACCGTTGTTGACCGAGTCGACGAACTCGTGGGTGCCGGTGGGGCTCGACTCATCGAGCAGCACCCAGATCATCGGCGGCATCGCCTTGGTCGCCATCTTTCCGTAAACCATCGCCGCCACGGCGCTCAACGAGGTAGCGCTGCCGCCGTAGCCGTGGGTGTAATACACCGTCGGATAGGTGGTACTGGCCTTTGCATCGTAACCGGGCGGCGTCACGACCCAGCCGCGCATCACGATCGGCCGGCCCCAGAACGCGGTGAGTGCCGGACTGGTGAAGTCGATCGGCTGGGTGTGTGCCTTGGCCGCGTCGAGGTATTTCATCGAAGCGGCGCTCATCGCGCGCGCAGGAAAAGTCCACGGTGCGCGCGCCGGCAGCTGCTTCACCAAGGTCAGCGCAGGCACGTCCGCGGCAGGGAGATGCAGCTTGACCACGTCGCTGACCAGATCGCCGGCACCGCGACCGGAGTAGTTGTAGCTGTGATCGACATCGAGCACGGCCTGTACCAGGTAATCACCCGGCGGCAGTTGCGAGTAGCCGGCCGGAAACGCCAGCGTATCCGCATCGATATCCACGCCCTGCCCGGGTGCCAGACGACTCACTTCACGCGCGGCCACCGAGGTCTGTTCGGGACTGAACGGACTGGTGTCGACCTCGTCGACCTTGCCGTCCTTCGCCGCAGCGATCGCCGCCTTGGCGTCAGTGGCGAACAGAAGTAGCCGACCCGAAGCAGGCTGTGCGCTGGCGGCACCGAGTTGAATATGGAAGAAGCGATGCGCGGGAACAACCGGCGCATCCGAGCGTGCAAGCGCAACGCCGGGCAGCAGCCCAAGACACAGCAAGCTGGCGACAATATGACGGCAACGATGCATCACGACTCCCCTCTATGATCGAGTATTCAAGCACGCACAACCCGGCTCAGCGATCATGCGCCGTTTTTTTCCGCAGCTCAGCTTGTCCGCTTCAGCACCAACGCATCGCGGCCATCGCGCCGGGTGATGATGCCGATGACCTTGCCATCGGCATCGCGCTGCACGAGCCGCCGCAGCCGCGGCTGGCCCGGCGTGAACAGCACATCCCTGAGCTCCGCCTTGATCGCGTAAGGCTTGCCACCGTTCACTGCGCCGGTGAGTTCGTCACCATGACGGGCGATCACGAAGGTGACGTCGGTACCGGCCTTGTAGACACCCGCATACTCATCCAGCAGCTTGACCGGCAACGTCGCCGCCGGCGGATCCTGCGGCACGGCGGTGGTCTGGCTCGAAATCATGCGCCAGTCACTCGCATCCTTCTGCCATACCTCGGTCGAGCGGTAGGTGGCATGCGACACCTGCCCATACGCGTGCACCGTGGACTGGTCCGTGAAACTGGTGACTGCCACCGGACCGTATACCTGGACGTGGAAGTCAGCCTGCACGAGATGGTTCGAAATACCCTTGGGCGAAGGCCCCGCGCCAGCGAGAATGTCCCGCTTCGTGACCACACTGCCGTCCTCGATCATGAAAGTCACCCGATCATCGAGGTAGCGATCGAGCACGGCCGCGTCACCGCTGGCCGAAGCATCGGAGAACTCCTGCGACTGCCGCTTGATCAGTGCGGCGACATCCTCGGTGGCGGCAACCGCAGGCAAACACGCCACCAGCAACGCCAACAGCACGATTTTCGGAACCGTTCGATGACACGACATGGACAATCTCCCAGCCACTAATTAGTGAAATCACAACACCGAATTGCGGACAAACTTGCCGTTTGTCTCACGACAGAGGCCAACCCCACCCTGGTCACTCTTCTCCAGCAGTGGGCTTGAGCGGAGCCAGTCGCAGATCCTGGAAGTCGAAACTGAAGTCGGTCAGCGGCGAGATCGGCTGCATGCGAGCCTCGGTGATATGGCCGTCCATATCCAGCGTGAAGGTCACGAACGCATCGGCATTGAGCGAGCGGTCGTCCCAGCGCACGGTGAAGGTCTCGTGCTGCCACGGCGTCATCGTGCCGACCAGCTGTGCGGTCTTGGAGAAGCGCAGGCGCAGCTTGCCGTTCTCGTTGCTGACGATGACATCGCCGTACCACGGATCGCGATAATTACCTGCATATTTCGCCAGCGGCAACGAAGGCTTGCTGTTCTTGTCGCGCACCGCCGAATGCTTGGCGTAGCTGTCGTCGGAGTTCGCCTCGGCTTTCTTCACGGCCTTGTCGTAGACAGCAACCCAGTCAGTCTTCTGCGCCGGGTTGAGGTAGGCGTCGAGCGCACGATAGGTCACCGCGTTGAACGCGGCGCCGGATTCGGCATTCGTCAGCACCACCACGCCCAGGTGCAGTTCCGGCACCAGGGTCACCCGCGAGACCATGCCCGGCCAGCCGCCGGTGTGCCAGACCAGCCGCTGGTTGCGATAGTCGGACAGGAACCAGCTTTCGCCGTAGCCGTAGAAGTGTGGCGTCAGCGGCGCCAGTTCGGGAATCGGCGGTTTGCCGATCTTGATCGGGGTCAGCATGCTCCACATCTCGCGCTGGCTGCCCTCGGAAAACAGTCGCGCCGGCTTGCCGTCCGCGCCCTTCGTCGGCAACGCGCCACCGGCCAGCTGCACGTTCATCCACTTGGCCAGGTCATGCACGCTGGCGTAGATGCCGCCCGCGCCCGGATCGTTGAGCCAGGCCATCGGCGGCACCGGCTTGAGATCCTTGAAGTCGGATTTGGCATGGCCCATCGCCACGTCCATGCCGGGCTTGAGGAAGGTCATGTCGATCAGCGACTCGTCCATGCCGACCGGCTTGAAGATGTGGTCGCGCACGTAGTTGGCATAGCTCTGGCCGGACGCCTGCTCGATCACCAGGGTGGCCACCGCGAACAGGATGTTGTCGTAGGCGTAGCCGCTGCGGAAGCCGTTCTTGATCGGCACGTTGCGCAGCCGTTCGACCACTTCCTTCGTGCTGTACGAGGTCGGCGGCCAGTACAGCAGATCGCCCGCGCCCAGCGACAGGCCACTGCGGTGCGCCAGCAGGTCGCGGATGCGCATCTCGTGCGTCACGTACGGATCGGACATGCGGAACCACGGCAGGTGATCGATCACCCGGTCGTCCATCTTCAGCTTGCCCTGCTCGGCCAGCTGCTGCAGCGCCGCGGCGGTGAATGCCTTGGTGTTGGAGGCGATCGCAAACAGCGTGCGCGCGTCGACGGGCTCCGGCTTGCCGATCTCGCGCAGGCCGAAACCCTGCTCCATCACCACCTGGCCGTCCTTGACGATCGCCACCGCGATGCCGGGTACGTCGAAGGTCTTGCGCGCGCTGTCGACGTAGGCACCGAAATCCTGCAACTGCTCCGGCAGCATCGGCCGCACGGTGTCGTGTATCGACACGGGCGGCGGCGAGGGCGGCGCAGCGGGTGTCTGCGCCCAGGCGCCGGAGGCGACGACGAACAGGACGCAACAACCCGCCAGGTGCGGGGAAAAGGATCGCAGGGACATCGCAGGCTCCGCTGGTGGCAATTTTCCGACTATCGCGGGAAACCCGGCGCAAGACCAGCGCTGGAAGTCATGGGCTGCGCGTCCGTCGCATGACCGCAACAGCGAGTCGGGTTCGGCAACGGCACACAGCGCGGCTAACATGCATGGAACCACGCTCAAGCCACGCATCACACCGATGATCCCAGCAACTTTCGACCTGTTTGCCAGCGCCTCGACCACCGATCAGGACATGTCCATCCGTGTCGGCATCGGCGGCTGGAACCACGCGCCGTGGCGCAATCTGTTCTATCCGGCCGGGCTGGTGCAGCGGCGCGAACTGGAATTCGCCAGCCGCCAGTTGCGCGCGATCGAGATCAACGGCACCTACTACGGCGCGCAGAAGGCGGCCACCTATGCAAAGTGGGCGGCGGAAACGCCAGCAGGTTTCGTGTTCTCGCTGAAGGCGCCGCGTTACATCACCGAGGGCAAACGTCTGGCCGACGTCGGCAAGGGCGTCCACGGTTTTGTGCAGGGCGGGCTGGCCGAGATGGGCGACCGGCTGGGGCCGATCCTGTGGCAGCTGCCGCCGTCGCGACCATTCGATGCGGACGACCTTGGCGCGTTCCTGGAAACGTTGCCGCGCGCATTGAATGGCCAGCCATTGCGACACGTGCTGGAAGTGCGTCACCCCAGCTTCATGGACGAGCGCTACGTGGCACTGGCGCGAACGCATGCCGTGCCGACCGTGTTCACCGATTCGACCGACTACCCGTCGCTGGCCGATCTCACCGGCGATTTCACCTATGCGCGGTTGATGCGCAGCGCCGATGAAATACCCACCGGCTATGCGCCGGATGAGCTGGATCGCTGGGCCGCACGCGCGCGAAGCTGGGCATCAGGCAACGACATCGGCGAACTGCCGCACGCGGCGCCATTACTGCCTGGAAATCAAGCGCGCGACGTATTCGTGTTTTTCATCAGCAGCGCCAAGCACCGCAACCCGGCGGCGGCGATGGCGCTGCAATCTCGGGTCGATGGCCAGCACTGACCCGCGCTTGCGGCAGCGGTACCTCAGCCGGTGCAGAACACGTTGAGCTTGTGCCCTTCGATGTCGCGGAAGTAACCGGCGTAGAAACCACCGCCGCGATCACCCGGCGCACCCTCGTCGCTGCCGCCCAGCGCCAGCGCCTTGGCGTACAGACGATCGACCTTGTCGCGGTCATTCACCACCAGCGCCACCATGTTGCCGTTGCCGATCGCGGCCGGTTTGCCGTCGAACGGTTTGATCACGCACAGGCTCGGCTGCTGCATCGAGACGCCCCAGAAGACGTAGCGCTCGGTCTCCATCAGCCGCTTCGCGCCCAGTTCGTCCAGCAAGGCGTCGTAATAGGCCG
>DAHUXL010000229.1 GCA_027307195.1 Rhodanobacter sp.
GGTTTGCCGGGCTTCCGTGCGCGCGCCTCGCAAGGAAAGATGATTGCCGAGGTGGCCAAGGCATTCGGCCGCACCGGCGGCGTGGCGGTGATCGAGGCGCCGACCGGCACCGGCAAGTCGATGGCCTATCTGATCGCCGGCGTGGCCGTGGCACGCTTCCAGAAGAAGAAGCTGCTGATCGCCACCGCCACCGTGGCGCTGCAGGAGCAGCTGGTGCAGCGCGATATCCCGCTGTATCTGCAGCTCAACGGCATCGAGGCGAAAGTGGCGCTGGCCAAGGGCCGCGGCCGCTACCTGTGTCCGCGCAACCTGATGATGGCGGTGAACAGCCTCAACGACAGCGCGCAGATGGGCCTGGCCGGTTTCGACGCGGACCTGGCGCTGTGGACCAAGCCGCCGCAGGCGCGCGACAAGCAGGCGCTGGCAAAACTGCGCGCCGCATTCGACCGCAACGAATGGAACGGCGACATGGACAGCGCCCCGGAGGCCGTCAGCGACCTGCTGCGTCCGATGGTGACCACCAGCGCCGGGGGCTGCACCGGACGCAAATGCGGCCAGTTCATGATCTGCCCGTTCTTCGCCGCGCGCCGCGCGGTGGACGATGCCGAGATCATCGTGGCGAACCAGGACCTGGTGCTGGCCGATCTCACGATGCCGGGTGAGGACGAAGGCGGCTCCAAACCAGGATGGGGTGGGATCATTCTGCCGCGGCCGGACGAGACGCTGTACATCTTCGACGAAGGCCATCACGTGCCGGGCAAGGCGATCGACCGGGGCGCCAGCGAGGTCTACATGAACGTCACCGTGCGCCAGCTGAGCCGGCTTGGTCGGCAGGTGCATGCGGCCTATTCGCTCACCGACAAGCAAACGCTGGGCAAGCTGTCGCTGGATGCCGGCGACGCCAAGCTGCAGGAACTCAGCAACACGCTGGAAGAGCTGGAGAAAGAAATCCGTCTCGGCTGGCTGCCCGATCCGGCCAAGACCGAGCCGATGTATCGCGGCTCGCTGGGCCAGTTGCCGGAAGCATGGGTGATGCACGCGCAGGCGCTGAGCATGGCGACTGGCGAAGTGCAGCGCTGGCTGACCGCTGTGCGCCGCGCGGTGGTCGAGATGACCGACGGCGGACCGACCCAGGAAGCGCTGTCGCGCGAGCTGGGCATCGCGCTGGAACGCATCGGCAAGCAGGCCAGTTGCTGGCATGCCTGGTCGAGTGAAGATCCCGAGGGCGCGCCGCCATTGGCACGCTGGGTCACCCTGGGCGCCGACCAGCAACTGGTCTGCCATGCCTCCGCGGTCTCCGCCGGAGGCCTGTTGCGCAGTGTGTTGTGGGGCAATGCCAGCGGCGTGCTGATGACCTCGGCCACGCTGAGCGCGGGCGGCAACTTCCGCGGTTTCGCCGATGCGGTGGGCTTGCCCGACGACGCAGTGACGCTGAGCCTGCCGTCGCCGTTCGACCTCGCCGCGCAGGCACGCCTGGAAGTGCCAGCGATGCGCACCCTGCCCGATGCGCGCGAGGCGCACGCCGAGGAAATCAGCGAGTGGCTGGCGGAAAACCTCGACTGGGACGCCGGCAACCTGGTGCTGTTTACCTCGCGGGTGAAACTCGATCGGGTATTGCAGAAGCTGCCGATCGCCCAGGTACGCAAGGTGCGCGCGCAGGGATCGCTGGGCAAGTCGCAGCTGATCGCCGAACACTGCGCCGACATCGAGGCGGGCAAGGGCAGCACGCTGTTCGGACTGGCCTCGTTCGGCGAAGGCCTCGATCTGCCCGGCAAGCTGTGCGAGACAGTGGTGATCACCCAGATGCCGTTCGCCGTGCCGACCGACCCGGTCGGCGCCACGTATGCCGAATGGCTGGAATCGCGCGGGCGCAATCCGTTCATCGAAGTCAGCATCCCCGAGGCGACGCGTTTGCTGACGCAGTACTGCGGCCGGCTTATCCGCAACGAAACCGACCGCGGCCGCATCGTGCTGCTGGACCGCCGTGTGGTCACCAAACGCTACGGCAGCGGCATGCTGAAGGCGCTGCCGCCGTTCGAACGCATCATCGAGCGCACCGCGTGAGGTTATCCGTCGAGCGCATCTGGCGATGACCGGCCACCGCGCGCAAGAGCGGCCTCAGTCGTCGCCCCACATGTGCCGCAGGTAGCGAAGATCCGGCCCGGCGGCTCGACCTCGACGCGCCCCGGCCTGCGCGCGACGGCAGCCCGGGCCGGGCCGTCTCATGCTTTCAGGCTTTCCGCCCACGGTGGCGGATGTGGCATCCCTCGGCCGCGGATCGGTTCGGGATGGCCCAACAGATAGCCTTGACCCATCTCGCAACCCATCGCCAGCAAGGCGTCACGCTCAACCTCGGTTTCGATGCCTTCGGCGATCACCTGAATATCCAGCGCGCGGGCCAGTGCGAGGATTGCCACGACCACCCGGGTGCTGCTGGTGTTGCTGCCCTTGTTCAGTTCGCACACGAATGCGCGGTCGATTTTCAGCATGCGCAAGGGCAGGGAATGCAGATAGCTGAGCGAGGAGTAGCCCGTACCGAAATCGTCCAGGGCGGCACCCACTCCGAAGCTGCGCAATCGTTCCAGCATGGCCCGCACGCTCTCGGAGGTCTCGATCAGCGCGCCTTCGGTCACTTCGACGATCAATCGCCCCGGCGCCAGACCGCAGCGACCGACCAGCTCGAACAGTCGCGCATCGAAATCCGCACTGCCGAGATGCAACGCCGAAACATTGAGCGTCATGAACGGTATGCCATCACCGTGCTCGGCGAGCGCACGACAGCTGAGTTCGAACATCCGCCAGTCGATCGCCTCGATCATCCCGCAATCCTCGGCGATCCTGATGAAAGCGTCCGGCTTGAGTACGCCGCGCCGCGGATGATTCCAGCGGATCAGCGCCTCATGGCCCAGTACCTCTCCGCTATCAAGACGACAGATCGGCTGGAAGTAGGGCTCGAACTCGTCATGCAGGAGGGCATGGCGCAATTCCCCCTCCAGTGTCAGCACGTCGACCACGTTCTTGGCCAGCGTCTCGTCGAACAGCTCGAAGCGCTTGCGGCCTTTTTCCTTGGCGTGATACAGCGCGATGTCGGCGTCACGCAGCACTTCGTCGGCATTGGCATAGCTATCGTCGCCGATGGCAATGCCGATGCTGGCCGATGGTTCCAGCTCCCTGCCTGCCATCAGCAGCGGCATACCGAGTGTGGAGAGAATCCGTTGCGCCACGCTGACCGCGGTGGCCGGCAGTGGCACGTCCTCGAGCAGGATCGCAAACTCGTCACCTGACAGCCGCGCCACCAGGTCGGGATCGCGCACGCAGCACTGCAGCCGACGTGCCACCTCCTGCAGGAATTGATCGCCGACAAGGTGCCCCAGGCTGTCGTTCACCACCTTGAAGCGGTCGACATCCAGGTACAGCAGCGCGCAGCGCCTGCCCGGCTGGCGTTTCATCATGCCCAGCACGCGGCCCAGCCGGTCGCGAAGGAAGCCGCGGTTGGGCAATCCGGTCAGCGGATCATGCATCACTTGATGCTTGAGCTGCTCCTGGATTTCTTCGCGATGGCGGATCTGCTGGCGCAGCTCGTGCGTGCGCTCCTCCACGCGTCGCTCCAGCAGCGTATTCGCCTCATGCAACGAGGCCGCCGAGCTGCGGCGATAGATGCTGTTGGCGATCTGCAGCGCGGCGAAGGAAAGCAGTTCCTGGTCGGCCATGTCGTAGGCCGCCTCCTCCGCATAGTGCTGCACCGCCACCAGACCGATCACCTCCTCGCCAACCATCAGCGGCACGCCCAGCCAGCACGCCGACAGCGTTCCCACCGCCTCCAGGTCGAGGAGTCCGCGTGCGGCCATGTCCAATACGGTCGCCTTGTCCGCGATCAGCGGGCCATGCGCCATGACGTATTCGCTGAGACCATGCACCAACGGCCGGTTCTCATACACCTCGTCGGTGATGTCTACGACATAGGCGAATGTCATCATGCCCGCGGCCCTGTCGACCAGGCCGATGAAGAAGTTCTCTGCGTTGATCAGCGCTCCGACCACGACGTGAACGCGCCGATAGAATTCCTGCTCATCGATATCGGCGGTGGCCAGCTGGGCCAGCTGGAACAGCGACGCCTGCAGCTGCTCGGAACGCTGGCGCTCCTCGATTTCCAGTTGCAGGCCACGATTGGCCTGAGCCAGCTCCTGCGTGCGCAGACGTACGCGGGTCTCGAGTTCGTCCTTGCTCTGCTTTCGCTCCAGCGCGGTAAGGATGTGACTGCCCACGAACTCCAGCAGCGCGCGGTCCTCGTTGGAATACACCAGCCCCTCTCGATAGCTTTGCACCACCAGTGCGCCCAGCACCTGGCCGTTGCGAAGCATCGGCACGCCAAGCCAGTCGTCGCAGTCGGGGCCGTTCACGACCAGCATCCCGTTCACTTGTTCGCGTACCCGGTCGAGCGGCCCCATCAGCGCCTTGCCTCCGGTCAGCAGATGCCAGGTCAGCGTATCGCGCAAATCCTCCAGCGGCACGTCCAGCGTGGTGTCGGGCGCCTCGGTGTCCTGCGCGTCGACGAAATACAGGAAGCGCAACGTATCGCGTTCGGGATCGTGCCGGACGATGAAGAAGTTTTCGCCGTACATCAGCGTGCAGACGATGGCATGAATGCCGCGCAGCAGCTCAGGCATCTCCAGCTCGGAGCCGGCCAGGTCGGATATTGCGAACAGCGCCCGCTGCAGACTTTCCGAGCGCTCCAGCAACCCGTGCGAACGGTGCAGATCCGCCAGATCCAGTGCATGACGCAGGCGACGCGTGGCCTGCGCGAGACTCGATTCGAGAACCTCACGAATCCGCGGAGCCGACTGGACGCAGCTGAAATCCAGCAACAGCACGAAGCGCTCGCCCGGCATCAACGTCCAGGCCACCCGGCAACCGTCCTCGGCAAGGCACAGGCCGCCACACGTCAACGCGCGCTGGGCCCAGGCAATTTCGGTCAACGTGCCTGATGCCCCGTAGGGATGCGTTTGCGCCTCATCCCAGAACAGGCTCACGCGCTCGCAATCGGGCAGGGACTCGACCAATTCAATGATCAGGGCGCCGACTTCCATCGGCGAGTCAGCCTCGATCAGTCGGCTGAGCCACACCAGCGGTGCGGCACCCGCAGGCGTATCGACAGGTGGAGCACATCGATGATTCATCATCCGACGCCGCACCCCGGGCCGAGAGCCCGAATGGCTGAAACCCGCTCGGCCTTGCCATCGTGCCGACCGTCCATTGCCCAGTGACCTTCGTCAAACCCTACGACCAGTCTCCTCATCTGTCTGGAAATCCACTTGATAATGCGTTGCCTCGTGTATGAGCCGGTACCACCCGCGGGAAATCCAGTGAATCACCAAACGGATCCGCCGATATTCAACCCACGTCGCAGGAATGCAACGCGGTAAAGGTCTCCATGCAATCTCCGTTCCACCCTGTCATATCACCTCGGCGACAGGATTGGCTCGCTCCGGAGCAAGGCACGGACCGCCAGCGGGTGTTTCCCGTCGGCTATCGGCCGGGGCTGGTTGGCGCAGCCCATGACGTCAGCTTGCCCGATGCCGTGCCTGGCGGTGACCCCATGTGTCCAATGGTGACCGCCCGTGCCAACTCCTTCACGCGGCGCCCACGGCATCGGTCAGGACGCCGTCACACGCGACGCACCCACACCCATGAGGGATGCCCGCGCGCCATGTTCACTCATCGCGGCCCCGGTGACCTCAGGGCCGCAGCAACGTTATGCTCGACGCCCTGCCACTTTTCCAGCGCCCGCATCGGCGAAACCCCATGATCATCCGCCTGCAGGATTGCCCGTCGCAACCATGGAAAAACGGGCTAGGAAGCACTCGCGAATTAGCCGTCCAGCCATCCAAAGCTGACATGAACGATTTCCTGTGGCGCGTCAGCATCGCCGAAGTCGACAGTGCGGCGCCGTTCTCCAGCTTCCCCGGCATCGACCGGCAGATCGCCCTGCTCGATGGCAATGGCTTCACGATGACGCTGGACGATGGCCGCGTGCACGCGCTGACCACACCGTTCGTGCCCTTCGCCTTTGCCGGCGAGGCCCGGGTGGCGGTGACCCTGCTGGACGGACCGACGCGCGATTTCAACCTGATGGTGCGGCGTGCGCAGGCACGCGGCGAAATACGGGTGTGGCGGGAACCGTGCACTCAGATACCTGATCCATCCACCGTGCTGGTCTACTGCGCCCGCGGCGTGATCGATACCACCGAAGGCCCGCTGCATGCGGGCGATGCGTGGAAGCCCATACCGGCGAGCCAGGCCAGGCTGCACCACGACGCCCTGGCGCTGATCATCCGGATCGAGCCGCACGCTACCGGACCGAAGCCGGTAGTCGCCTATACTCAATCGATCCCTTCCGCGAGATAGCCGTCATGTCCGTGCTGATTCTCGGTCTGCTGATCTTTCTGGGCATGCACTCCATGCGCATCTTCACCAACGACTGGCGCGACCGGCAGATCGCCAGGCTGGGCGCGAAACGCTGGAAGGGTCTGTTCGCGCTGGTCTCGATCATCGGCTTCGTGCTGATCTGCTGGGGCTTCGGGCTGGCCCGTCAGCACCCCGTGCTGCTGTATGTGCCACCGCTGCCGCTGCGCCATCTCAATGCGCTGTTCACGCTGATTGCGTTCGTGCTTTTTTTCGCGGCGCGCGTGCCACGCAATCGCATCAAGGCGAAGCTGCGCCACCCGCAATTGCTGGCGGTGAAGGCATGGGCATTCGGCCATCTGCTGGCCACCGGCATGCTGCACGACGTGGTGCTGTTCGGTGCGTTCCTGCTGTGGGCAATCGTGCTGTTCGCCGTATCGCGCCGGCGCGACCGACTGGCCGGCACCACGTATCCGGCAGGTACGCTCAAGGGCGACGTATTGACCGTGCTGATCGGCGTGGCGGTCTGGGCCATCTTCGCGTTCTGGCTGCACCTGTGGCTGATCGGCGTGAATCCGATGAGCTGACCGGCTGGGCTGAATGGGGTGGCATCAGTCATCTACGCAGGCGCCTCCACCTGCGCTAGAGTCTGCTCATTCCACCCTCCCGAGGTCATCCTCATGGCCGCTTTCCTGCTCTGGTTGTTGCTGCTGGTGTTTTGCTGGCCGCTCGCCCTGCTGGCGTTGGTGCTGTATCCGATCGTGTGGCTGCTGCTGTTGCCATTCCGGCTGGTCGGCTTCACCGTCGGCGCCGTGTTCGCCTTCCTCGGTGCCCTGCTGATGCTGCCGGCACGCGTGTTGCGCGGGCGTCCGGTCTGAGCGACATCAGGCTTATCCAGGCATGAGCAAGCCGCACTCGCCCTCGTGCGAGCGCAACCGCGAACCGATTCTCGATGTACTGCGCGCGCAGCTGTCCGATCGACGGCATGTGCTGGAGATCGGCAGCGGCACCGGCCAGCATGCAGTGCATTTCGCCGCGGCGCTGCCGCAGCTGACCTGGCAGAGCTCGGATCGCGCGGAAAACCTGCCGGGCATCCGCGCGTGGCTGGACGAGGCGGCGCTGCCGAATACGCCCGCGCCGCTGGAATTCGATGTGGCCGGCACCTGGCCGGCGATGCAGTTCGATGCGGTATTCAGTGCCAATACGTTGCACATCATGGCGTGGCGCGAAGTGGAGCTGCTGTTCGCCCGCTTGCCCACGATCACCACCGACAATGCCAGCCTGATCATCTACGGTCCGTTCAACGTTCAAGGCCGTTACAGCAGCGACAGCAATGCCGCGTTCGATCAGTGGCTGCAGGCCCTCGGCGCGCATATGGCGATCCGCGATGCCGAAGCGGTGGACGCACTGGCAAGCCGTGCCGGCTTCAACCTGATCGACGATATCGTGATGCCGGCCAACAACCGCTGCCGTGTATGGCGCCGCAACGCCACCTGAGCCCGCACCTGCACGACATGCCTGCACAATCCCGCCGAAGCGGGTACAAAGGCGGCATGAAGTCGATCGACACACTGACCCCGTGCCCTTGCGGCAACCCGGCTGGCTACGCTCAATGCTGCGGCCCCCTGCATGAGGGTACCGCTGCCGCGACAGCCGCGCAGTTGATGCGTTCGCGCTATAGCGCCTACGTGCTCAAGCGCGAGGATTACCTGCTGGCGAGCTGGCATCCCGACACCCGTCCGGCGTCGCTGCGACTGGCCGCGCAGCAACCGCCACCGACCTGGCTGGGACTGGAGATCCGCCAGCATCAGCAGAGCGACGACGATCACGCCACGGTCGAATTCGTTGCCCGCTATCGTCTCGGCGGCGGCCGCGCGCAACGGCAGCACGAGACCAGCCGCTTCGTGCGCGAAGCCGGTCGCTGGTATTACCTCGACGGCGAACTCGGCAGCTGAAATTCAGAATCCCTGTACGCCGGCCGCATGCAGTCGCGCGGCCTGTGCGCGTACCTCGGGGTGGCTGAAAAATTCCACCAGCTGATTCGCACGGCCGGCACCGATGCCATCGAGTGACTGCCAGTCGCCCGCGGCACGACCGCTCAACGCCGCCCAACCCGATAATCCTTCCGTATCACTGAGCGGTATCCCGAGTGCACGCAGCCAGCGCGCAAATGGACGATCGCGCGCCGTGGCAAAGGTCTGCGCCAGTGTCGCGGCGCGGGTCGAACCGAGGCCAGGCACGGCAGCAAGCTGCGCCGGAGTCAGGTTCATCCAGTCGAGCAGGCTGTGGATCAGGCCGGCGTCGATCAGCGCCTGCCAGGTCTCGGCGCCGAGGCCGTCCAACTGCAGGCCCTGCTTGCCACCCAGCCACAACAGCCGCGCGCGGAATTGCTGCTCGCAACCAGCCACGGCCTGCCAGCAGCTCAAGCGGCCATGGGCCTGCGGGTCCGGTGGCGTCACCTCCGCGCGTTGCTGCGTGCGCCACACCACCGATTGCAGGCGTGGAATGGTCAGGCCGGCAAGCACCACCTCGACCTGATCGCCGGGACGGATATCCAGTTGCTGCCAGCGTTGCAGCGAACCGACGCTGACCCGTTGCACGCGGTGATCGTCCAGCTGCACCGGTGCCAGTTCCAGTACCGGCGTGATGCGGCCACTGCGACCGACCGTAAAGTCCACCCCACGCACTTCGGCCAGTGCCGACGCTGCCGGATACTTCCACGCCACCGCCCAGTCCGGCGGCGCCGCCTGCCACGTGCTGGCCGGCGGTCGATGGCCCTGGCGCACCACCGTGCCATCGGCCGCAAACGGCATCGCACCGCGATACCACTGCTCACGCCAGCGCCGCACTTCATCCAGCGAGGTGACTGGATGGGTATACGTGACGCTGTCGGACAGGCCCATGGCCTTGAGTCCGGCCAGGCGGGCCGGCATGTCGGCCGGGCCGCTGGGCCAGTCCCACACGAACAGGCCGATCTGCGCGGCGGTGTCGGCATCCAGCGTATCGCGCGCCAACGCACCGGCCACCACCGAGCGCGCATTGGCACCGCCATCATCGGCCTGCACGTGACCGGGCCGGCGCCAGTAGATTTCACCTTGCAGCACCACGCGCGCCGGCGCATGCGGCAGGTGCTTGGGAATGGCATCGATGCTTCGTGCTTTCGCCAGCCAGTCCGAGCCATGAAGGCCATCACCGCGACTGGTCGCCTGGCGCAACTGGCCGTCCAGATACAGCAAGGTGACCGCCACGCCATCGGCCTTCGGCTGCACCCACAAGTCGTCGTCGCCATGCTCGTGCATCCATGACGCGAGAGCCGCCGCATCCGGCAATTTGGCCAGACCGGTCTGCGCCACCGGCGCACGTGCACTGCCACTGGCATCGGCGAGGTGTGCCAGCGGCGCGGGCGCCTGCGCGGGAAAGCAGCGACTCCATTGCACCAGACGCTTCTGCGCCTGATCGTAGACCGCGTCATCGACCGGTGACTGCCCGCCGACCCGGTACGCGTGATTCCAGCCATCCAGCCGGTCATGCAGCGCACCCAGTTCCTGTTTCGCCTGCGTTGGCGACCAGTCGGGGCACTCGGCCGCTTGAGCGACGCCAGTGGCAAACAACGCGAGGCCGATCATCGGCAACAGCCTTTCCATGCGCATGCATCGCTCCGCTCCGTGGACGTTGCGAGCAGGCTAGCCAGCCGTCAGCCGCACGGGCAGCCGACGATGCCGATGGCGCGCGTAGGCGTCGAGCCTTCGGCGGGATGCTAGGCCGGCGACGAACCTGCGAAGCGCAGCATCGTCTCGCCGGCGAAGTGGCCATTCGGTCCGAACCGGCGCTCCACGATCACACCGCGACCATCATGATCGATCGCCACCACGGTGCTGGCCCGCGTGCCGTATGCCTCGCCGCGAATGAACGCGGCCGACAACCGGCGCTCGCGTTCCAGCCCGATGCCGGTATCCGGCAACTGCGCATCCGGCGCCACCTGCTCGTCGGCAAGCGCCGCGAACAGCGGCGAAAAATCTGCGCCGTCACCCGCGTCGATCCAATGCTGCAGGCGCTGCATCAGGGCACGCGTCTTCGGCCACGGTGTATTGAAGTCCGCATTCGACAGACCGTGCACACCAGGCGTCACCGCCTGCGCACGTGGCTCGGGGCGGTTGCCCAGGTAGAACGCGTCAGCGGCATCGAAGGTGAGCAGGTTGAACGGCCGATATGACGCGGCCGACCGCAGTAGCTGTTGTGCGTGAAACGCCGCGTCCACGCTGCCATTGAGATAGTCGGTCGCCAGCAGGCCTCGTGAAACACCCAGCTGGGGATCGCGTGGATCGCGCACATTGGTCACCACGCAGCAGCGCCCGCTGGCGGTGACGCCGAGCCAGGTGCCGCCCGCCTCGAGATCGCGCCCGCCGGTGATCGGGGCATCATCCCAGCGCGCCAGTGCCGCGCTCGGGCGCGCATGAAATTCATCGCGGTTGCCGGCCAGCAGCAGGCGCCAGCGTGGGTGCGCATTCCAGGCAAAGGCAATCAGGCACATCTGGAAAATTTACGCCACACAAGCCACTTCGGCCAGGGTCAGCTTGCTGAGCATCTGCGCGATGGACTTCGCTGCCTCGCGCCCGTCGTATACGGCACGAACCACCAGATCCGCACCGCGCATATTGTCGCCGCCGGCAAACACCTGAGGATGACCGGTCTGGAACGGCAACCAGCCTTCGCCGCCGGCGAGGATACGGCCGCTGGCATCCAGCTCGATGTCATGCGCGGCACACCAGGCCGGCGGACTCGGTCGGAAACCGAACGCCTGGATCACCACGTCGGCGCGCAGTTCGGTTTCACTGCCTTCGACGTTGCGCGGGCGTGGCCGGCCATCGCCATGGTCAACGAGTTCGGTAGTCACCACGCGTACACCGCGCACTCTGCCTTGTTGACCCAGCAGTTCCAGTGGCTGGCGATGGAACAGGAATCTGACGCCTTCCTCGCGACTGTAGCCGACCTCGCGGCGCGAGCCGGGCATGCTCGCCTCATCGCGCCGATACACGCAGGTGACCGATGCAGCACCGAGACGGATTGCGGTGCGATTGCAGTCCATGCCGGTATCGCCGCCACCCAGCACCACCACATGCTTGCCGTTGAGATCGAGCGCGGGTGGTACCGGCTGATCATCAAGCAGCCGGTTCGCGTTGGCGATCAGGAACGGCAATGCGTCGTACACCCCGGCGAGTTCGCGCCCCGGCAATTCGCCATCGACAAAAGTGTAGGCGCCGGTGCCGATGAACACCGCATCGTAGTCGGCCAGCAACTGTGCGAACGCGATATCGCGACCGATCTCCACGCCGAGATGAAACTGCACGCCCATGCCTTCGAGTACTTCACGGCGCGTGCGCACCACCGCCTTGTCCAGCTTGAACGGCGGGATGCCGAAGGTGAGCAGGCCGCCGATCTCGCGCTGACGGTCGAACACCTCAACCGCGATACCGGCGCGACGCAGGCGGTCCGCACACGACAGTCCGGCCGGGCCGGCACCGACCACCGCGACACGGCGGCCGGTTTCGACCACGCCGGACAGATCCGGCCGCCAGCCCTGGCGAAACGCCTCGTCGGTGATCGAGCGCTCGATGCTGCCGATCGTCACCGAGCCGAAGCCGCCCTGCTCCAGCGTGCAGGCGCCTTCGCACAGGCGGTCCTGCGGACACACGCGTCCGCAGATTTCCGGCAGCGGGTTGGTCTCGTGCATCAAGGTGGCGGCTTCGAACAGACGTCCCTCCTGCACCAGCTTCAGCCAGTCCGGGATGTAGTTGTGCACCGGGCAGGCGTGTTCGCAATACGGATTGCCGCAGTCGAGGCAACGCTCGGCCTGGCCCACCGAAGCCGCAGGCGTGAAATCGCCGCTGATCTCGCCATAGCCGAGCACGCGGATCGCCACCGGCACCGCCTTGGGCGGCTGTCGTGGCAGATCGAGGAAGCGGAACAGCTTGTCGCTCATGCCGCCCTCCGCAATTCGTCGGCCAGCGCAGCCAGACTCGCCGCCTTCGGCTTGACCAGCCAGAAGCGCTGCAGCAACCCCCGGAAATCGCTGAGCAGATGGCGCGCCCAGGCACTGCCGGTGAGTTCGGCGTGGCGCGCGATCAATCCGCGCAAATGCTGCATGTAATGCTCCATGCCTTCGGGCGAGATGCGCACGATGTCGACCAGCTCGTGGTTGTAGCAATCGACGAACGCACGCTCGAGATCGAGCACATAGGCGAAGCCGCCGGTCATGCCCGCACCGAAATTCAGCCCGCACGAACCGAGCACGGCAACCACGCCACCCGTCATGTATTCGCAGCAGTGGTCGCCGGCACCTTCAATCACCGCCAGCGCACCGGAGTTGCGCACAGCGAAGCGTTCGCCCGCGCGGCCAGCCGCAAACAGCTCGCCGCCGGTGGCGCCATACAGGCAAGTGTTGCCGAGGATCGAGGCGTCCTGACTGGCAAACGGCGATTCGGGCGACGGCCGCACGAGGATGCGGCCACCGGCCATGCCCTTGCCGACACCGTCGTTCGCCTCGCCAGTCAGATCGATCTGCACGCCACCCGCATTCCATGCACCCAGGCTCTGTCCGGCGCTGCCTTCCAGCTGCAAGGTGATCGGTTCGGGCATGCCGTGATCGCCCCAGCGTCGCGCCACATCGCCGGACAGGCGCGCGCCAATCGCGCGATCGGTATTGCCAATCGCATAACGGAACGTGCCGCCGCTACCCAGCTCGACCAGCGGTGCGGCGTCGTGGGCGATGCGCGTGGCCAGTGCCGCTTCATCGCGCATCGGATTGCGTGGCAAGGTGCAGGCGCTGTCCACTTCGACACTCAGGCCGTCGCTGGCGATCAGACGCGACAGGTCGAGCTGCTTCTGTACCGGCGTGCTGCCTGTTTCCTGACTCAGCAGGCCGCTGCGACCAACCAGTTCGCCGAGACTACGCACACCCAGCTGCGCCAGATGGCCACGCACGTCTTCCGCGACGAAGCGGAAATAGTTCATCACCATCTCGGGCAGGCCGATGAAGTACTCCTTGCGCAAAACCTCGTTCTGCGTGGCGATGCCGGTGGCGCAGTTGTTGAGGTGGCAGATGCGCAGGTACTTGCAGCCAAGCGCCACCATCGGGCCAGTGCCGAAGCCGAAACTCTCCGCGCCAAGCATCGCTGCCTTGATCACGTCGAGACCGGTCTTCAGGCCACCGTCGGTCTGCAGCCGCACGCGCCCACGCAGGCCATTGCGACGCAGCGTCTGCTGCGCTTCGGCCACGCCCAGCTCCCACGGCGTGCCGGCGTACTTGATCGAAGTGAGCGGACTGGCGCCGGTGCCGCCGTCGTGGCCGGAAATGGTGATCAGGTCCGCGCCGGCCTTGACCACGCCTGCGGCGACGGTACCGACGCCCGCATGCGAGACCAGCTTCACCGAGATCAGCGCGGTCGGGTTCACTTCCTTCAGATCGTGGATCAGCTGGGCCAGATCCTCGATCGAATAGATGTCGTGATGCGGGGGCGGCGAGATCAGGCCGATGCCGGGCTTGGCGTAGCGCAGCCGCGCGATCGTCGCATCCACCTTGTGGCCGGGCAGCTGACCGCCTTCGCCGGGTTTCGCGCCCTGCGCGATCTTGATCTGCAATACCTCGGCGTTGATCAGGTAGGTCGGCGTGACGCCGAAGCGACCGGAGGCGACCTGCTTGATCTTCGACATCTTCTCGGTGCCGTAGCGCGCGGGATCCTCACCGCCTTCGCCGGAGTTGCTGCGGCCGCCGAGCCGGTTCATCGCGATCGCCAGCGCCTCGTGCGCCTCCGGCGACAGCGCGCCGAGCGACATGCCGGCCGAATCGAAACGCTTGAGGATCGCCTCGACCGGTTCGACCTCGTCCAGCGGAACCGCGGTGCCGGCCGCATGTGGCAACAGCAGGTCACGCAGCGCGGACGGCGGACGTGCATCGACATGATTCGCGTAGCGGCGGTAGTCGGCCATCGAGCCGGTTCGCACCGCGGTCTGCAAGGTGTCGATCACGTCCGGGTTGTACATGTGGTATTCGCCGCCATGGACGAATTTGTACAGGCCACCGGCACGCAGCGGTTGCGCCTCGTTCCACGCCTCGGCGGCGAGCAGGCGCTGATCGTGCTCGAGGTCCGCGAACCCCGCACCACCGACGCGTGACGGCGTGCCGGCAAAGCACAACGCCACCACTTCGGGCGCCAGGCCGATGATCTCGAACAGCTGCGCGCCGCGATAACCGGCGACGGTGGAGATGCCCATCTTCGACAGGATCTTCAGCAGGCCCTTGCGGATGCCGCGGCGATAGCTGCGACCGATCTCGCGCGGGGCACCGTCGCCGCGCTTGATATGCCCGTCGCGACCCAGTTCGAACAGGCTCTGGTAGGCCAGCCACGGATAGATCGCGGTGGCGCCGAAACCGATCAGGCAGGCGAACTGGTGCGCGTCACGCGCGGTGGCGGTTTCCACCAGCAGGTTGCACTGGCAGCGCAGGCCGTTCTCGATCAGGTGGGCGTGGATCGCGCCCACTGCCAGCAACGCATGTGCCGGCAGCGTGTCCTTGCGTGGATAGCGATCGGTGATGAAGACCATGCCGGCCCCGCCACGCACGCCCTGCTCCGCCTCGCGGCAGAGACGACGCAGCGCCGCTTCCAGTCCCTCGCCGAGCGGATAACACAGGTCGATCTGCACGGTGGCGTTGACGAATTGGGGCAACGCCAGCAACTGCCGCAACTTGCGCTGCGAGCAGATCGGCGAGTTGAGCAGCACCTGCTTCGCGTTGTCTGCCGACAGCTCGAACAGGTTGCCCTCGCGACCGAACTGGGTGACCAGCGACATCACCAGCCGCTCGCGCAGCGGATCGATCGGCGGATTGGTGACCTGGGCGAAGCCTTCGCGGAAACGGTCGAACAACGGCCGCACCTGGCGCGACATCGCCGCCATCGGGGTGTCGTCGCCCATCGCGCCGGTCGCCTCGGCCTCGGTTTCGGCCAGCACCTTGAGTACGCTCTCGCGCTCCTCGCGGCTCAGCCCGTACAACTTCTGGCAGCGGCGCAACTCGTTCGCCGGCAAGGGCTCGGCGGCGAGGCTGGGATCGATCAGGTCCGATTCCAGATAGCTGACACCCGCACGCAACCAGTCGCGGAACGGTGCACGGCTGCGATTGATCGCGTCGATGTCGGCGTCGTGCAACAGGCGCTTGCCAGCGAAGTCCACCGCCAGCATCTGGCCCGGACCGAGCCGGCCCTTGGCCACCACCCGCGCCGGTGGCACATCCCACAGGCCGGCCTCGGAGGCGACGATCAGCTGGTTGTCGTCGGACAGCGCCCAGCGCGCCGGACGCAGGCCGTTGCGGTCCAGCGTGCACACCGCATAGTGGCCATCGCATATCACCAGCCCGGCCGGACCATCCCACGGTTCGCTGTGCAGCGCGTAGTACTCGTAGAAACCGGTGAGATCCTCGTCCAGATCCTCGCGTGCCGCATAGGCCGGCGGCACCAGCACGCGCATCGCGGTGAGCATGTCGAGACCACCGGCCAGCAGCACTTCCAGCGCGTTGTCCAGGCTCTCCGAATCGGAACCGTCCTGGCGCACCAGCGGGCCGATGTCGGTGAGATCGACCAGCGGCGAACGCAGCACTGCCTCGCGTGCCTGCATCCAGCGGCGGTTGCCGCGAATAGTGTTGATCTCGCCGTTGTGCGCGAGCAGGCGGAATGGCTGCGCCAGCCGCCACTGCGGCGTGGTGTTGGTGGAGAAGCGCTGATGGAAGACCACTGCGTCGCTGGCCAGCGACGGATGCCGCAGATCGGTGAATACCTCGCGCAGGCGACCGGGTGCGGCCATCGCCTTGTAGCCGATGACGTGCGCGGACAGGCTTACCACGTAGAACTGCGGATCATTGGCCAGGGCGGTTTCGGCACGACGGCGCGCACGGAACAGCGCGCGCTCGAACGCATCGTCATTCATCCCGGCCGCGGCATTCACGAACACCTGCCGCACGCGCGGACAGGTGGCGCTGGCGAGCGGGCCGCAGACTTCCGTGTTGACGGTCACGTCGCGCCAACCGGCCAACCCCAACCCGGCCGCGGCCAGATGCCGCTCGAATTCGATCGCCGCCGCTTCGCCGCCAGCCGGATCGAGAAACACCAGACCGGCGGCAAAACGCTCGTCCGGGGCGATGCCGTCGACGGCAGCCAGCGCGCGCAACCATTCCGCCGGCCGATGGATCAGTACGCCGCAGCCGTCGCCACTGATGCCGTCGGCATTCACGCCACCACGATGGGAAAGCTTGGCCAGTGCGGCAAATGCCGTGTCGACGACCCAGGCACTGGCGCGACCATCGATCTGTGCAACCAGGCCGAAGCCGCAGCTGTCATGCTCGAAAGCCTCGTCGTAAAGCGTTGTCGTGCCCGTACCTGCCATCGCACCCACCCAGTCGGATTGCCAGTCGCATGCGATTTCCCCCCAACACATGCGCAAGAGCTTCGTCTCGACTAGAACACAAATGCTGCGATGCGTCAAAATATTTTTTGGACGGCTATACTTCCAACTGAAACCTTTTCACGCCGTGCGACCGGCCGCACGAAACGCGGCGCGGCGGTTGCCCACCGCGCCGACTCACCCCAGCCAGACCTCAACGCTTACAGCTTGACCTTCACGCCGACATTGAAAAAGCGCCCGACGATGCCCGCCTGCCCGTACGTCGGGTTGTAGTTGATCGCGGCGTAATTGATTGGATCAAACGGCGGCTTGCGGTCGAACACGTTGAGCACTGCGCCATAGACCGAGACATGATCGTTGATGTCGTAATTGCCGGTCAGATCGAAGTCGGTGAATGACGGCATCCGACAGCTCGCCGGGAAGTTGTTGCCGGTATCGGAGTTGATCGAGATGCAGCCCGACCCCTGATCCGCCGCGGTCATTTCCAGGCCACTGGTGTAGTACAGCGTGCCGGTGAGCGTGGCCTTGCCGTAGTTGATGCTGTTCGACCACGATCCGCGGATGCGCGGTGTACCGGCGCCGGATGAAAGCGCATACGGGCCCTGGGTGCCGACGAATTGCTGCTGCGTACCGTCCTGCAGCAGCAGCTTCCAGGTGAAGATCTCGGTGCCGCTGAGCTCGCTGGTCCAGTGCACGCCATTGCTGAAGTCGAACCGGCCGATCAGGTCGACATCGACACCCTTGGTGCGCAGTGAATTCTCGTTGAGATAGCCGGCCGCGACGACCAACGGCCGCGGCAACGCGTTCGGGAACTGCGGATCGGGAAGATCCGGCGTAATGGTGACACCGGCCGGCAACGGCTGTCCGGAGTAATACGCGTCCAGCGCGGCACGTGCGTCGCCACCTGTGATGACGCCGGTCTTCTTGATGTCGTAGTAGTCCACCGAGGCACTCAGCTGCTGGATCGGCTGGTACACCAGGCCGAACGTGAAGCTGCGAGCCTTTTCAGGCTTGATCGCGGGATTGGCCGCCGACAGCAGCTCCACTGCAAACGGTTTCACGTAGCCGTCGTTGCCATGGGCAGCAGCGAAGTCGGCCGGCGGCGGCCGGACGACGAAGCCACCGGATGCGCTCGATCCGTTCTCGGCAAAGCCCGGCGCACGGAAGCCTTTGGAATAGGTGCCGCGGACCGCCAGTGTCTCGAACGGCTTCCACTTGAAGCCGACTTTCGGCGAGAAGTTGCCGCCGACATCGGAGTAGTGGTCGTAGCGCCCGGATACATCGACTTCAAGCGACTGCAGCAATGGCGCATCCAGTTCCGCATAGACGCCGCCGACCGTGCGCCGACCGATCGTGTGAGCGGTACCGAGCCCTTGTGCCGCACCACCGGGATTCAGCTCGCCGTCGTGCTGTGCCTCGTATCGCCACTCGCCACCGAGGGCCAGGCCCAGCGAACCGCCGGAAAGATCCATCAGCGGACGCGATGCATGGAAGTCGACCGAGTCCAGGTCGGTGGTCGAGATCTTGCTGAGCGTCGGTGCCAGCGCCTGCAGCGTCGCCGCCGAATTCTTCGACGGATCGATGAAGTTGTAGGTGCCGTTGGTGACGTCCTCGATCAGCTGGTTGTAGTTGAGGAAGCCGAAGTTGCTGACGTTGAGCCAGGTGTGGTTGGCCACCAGGCCGGCGTCATAGTCCCACTCGCCCCATACACCATTGATGCCGCCAGCGACGCGGGCGTTGTGGTTCTTCAGGTCGGCCGAACCGGCAAACAGGTTCGGGAACGCGTAGTTGATCAGCGCGTACTGCCCCTGCGCCGCGAACGGGTTGTTCGGGTTGAGCGAGCCATCCGGCAGCGTCGGCGGCAGCGCCAGCGCGTTGGTGTTGTGGGGCGTGCCCGAGTTGATCTGGGTTGGCGCCGCGAGCACCGAGACTTCATTCTGGTAATAGCTCGCGCCCAGGTACGCCTGCGTGGTGTCGTTGAGCTTGACCGTGAAACGGCCATACACATTGGCCCGCTCCGTCTCCGGCTGCACGGCCAGATAGTTGACGAAATTCTGCAGGCAATAGCTGCCCGGATTCTGCGGATCATTGGTCACCAGCGTGGTGCCCTGACCGCACGGTACCAGCGGCTGCGCCACACCATCGGCGACACCGGTGGTGATATCACCCGGCGTGCCGAGGTGGCCCGGCGTCACCGTGCCGTAGATCGAGCCGCTGGGCGCCGAGGGTTGTCCGCCATTGCCGTTGACTCCGCCGATCGAGCGCAGGTCCAGCGTGTTGAACGGAAAGCTGCGATCCCGATTCATGATCGCGTTGTCCTTCTGGTATTCGACGCTGAGGTAGGCGTTGTGACCGTCCTTGTCCAGATCGCCGCCGCCGAGGATGCCGGTGAACCGGCGGGTGAAACCGCCGCCATGCTGCGACGTGCCGACCTCGGCGGTGGCCTCGCCGCCCTTGTAGCTGCGCTTCAGGATCACGTTGACCACGCCGGCGATCGCATCGGCGCCATAGAGCGAGGAAGCGCCGTCCTTCAGCACTTCGATGCGCTCGATCGCATTGACCGGAATCGTGTTGAGGTCGACGAAAGAACGCTGGCCGTCGTCCGCCAGCGCATAGTTCGCGCTGCGCTGGCCGTCGATCAGCACCAGCGTCGAATTGACCGTGAGGCCGCGCAGCGCCACGCCGGCCGAACCCGCCGCGAAACCCGCGGTGAAGGCATTCGGGATCGAACCGCTGTTGTCGGCGGAAACGGCGCGGATCACGTCGGAGACGGTCTTCAGGCCACTGCGCTCGATCTGCACCGCGGTGATCACGGTGACCGGCGATGGCGTCTCGAGGTCGACACGCGGGATCGCGGAACCGGTGACGGTGATGGTCTGCAATTGCTTGGCCGGCTGCGCGGGTGCCGGGTTCTGCGTGGTATCGGGAGATGGTGAAGCAGTCTGGGCAAGGATGGTTGTTGTCGGAGTCAACAACAAACCAGCCAACGCACAAGCGAGCTTGTTCGGTTTCATTGACTTGTCCTCCTTGTGGGCGGCAACGCGCTCGGCGTCCAGGAGGAGATGCGTCTTCGTCTAAATGACCACCAGAACGGGAGCGAGGGGAGTTGCCGAGGACAGATTTTCACGTTCACGATGCGTTATCAAGTGCTTTTCGGCGAAACATGACTTATGACATATACCCCAACGAATGGCACGCTAAATGCCACCTATTAATATTCAAATTCAATTACTTATGTAACCTTTTTTAAAAAATCAAATGGACGCCTATACATCCATTCATGAGTGTCATTGAGAATCCTGTCAAGCACCTTGAAATCACCTCGACCGGCACGAAAAGATCAACGCGAAGCAATCATCGACACCTATCCCGGCAACGAAATGCCTGCCACGGATCGCAGAGGCCTGCCCCGGAGACGGCCCCCTCCACACGACGCCCTGAACCATGACCCGGCGCCGACGGCCCCTCGCCGCAGGCGTCGCTCTCAGGGATAATCGACCGATGATGCACCCACTCGCCCGTCTTGTTCGTCCGTCCGTCCGCGGCCTGCTGGCTCTTGCCTTGCTGGCGAGTACCGCCACTACCGTGGCGGCACCGGGTGGTCAGAGTCGCGAGCAGCAGGCCGAGGCGAAGAAGCAACTCGCCGACGTGCGCAGCAAAATGGAGGCACTGGCGAAACAGCAGGCCGATACCGCCGAGCGCCGCGACAGCGTCAATGCCGAACTCGCCAAGCAGGCCAATGCGCTGGCCGGCGCGGCGCGCGCGGTGCGCCAGACCGACACCGAGCTGGCGACCAAGCAGCAGCAACTGGATCAACTGCAACAGCAGCGCACCAGCTTGAAGCAAACACTGGACAGCCAGCGCGCGGCCATCGCAGACCTGTTGCGAGCCACCTATGCGCTCGGCCACGGCTCGGACCTGCGCCTGTTGCTGGGCGACGAAGACTTGGCACGCATCTCGCGTGCACTGGTGTACTCGAAATACTTCCAGCAGGACCGCGTGAAGCGGGTACAGCAGCTGATGACCGACCTGACCAGGCTGCAGGAGCTGGAAGCCACGATCACCAGCGAGCAACAGGCGTTGCAGGCCACCAAATCACAGCGCGAGCAGCAGGCCAAGACACTGGCCCAGCAGCGCGCCGCGCAGCAGAAGCTGGCCGCCGAGACCGACGCGCAATACAAGGATCAGGCGGAGCGGCTGGCCGCGCTGAAGCAGAACGCGCAATCGCTCAACAGCCTGGTCGACAAGCTGCAGAAGGTGATCGACGAAGCGGCGCGCGAGTCCGCCGCCCGCGAGGCCGCCGCGCGTGCCGCCGCCTCCAGCAAGCGCCCCGGCCACAAGCTGCCACCACCGCCGGTCGAAGTCGGCAGCGCCAGCGCCAATATCCGCGGCAACCTGCCATGGCCGGCCAGCGGCGATGTCCACAGCTACGGCAGCGGCGTGCTTATCAAGGCCAGCGGTGGCAGTGAGATCCATGCGGTCGCCCGCGGCCGGGTGATATACGCCGGTTTCCTGCGCGGTTACGGCATGCTGCTGATCGTCAACCACGGCAACGGCTGGATGAGCATGTACGGCAACAACGAGACCATGCTGCACGGCGTCGGCGATCAGGTCGATGCCGGCGAGGCAATCGGTACCGCCAGCGCACCCACCGGGGTCAATACCGGCGTGTATTTCGAATTGCGCAAGGGCGGCCAGCCGGTCGATCCGCGCAACTGGCTGAGTCAGCGCCGTTGACGTGATTGCCATGAGCGTCGCAGGCTAGACTCGAGTTTCTGATGAATTACTCCGGCGTTCGGTTGTCTCACGTTTCGTCCTTCTTTTCGTCGCGTTCCGGCGCGATGTCTGCCCGTTGCACGGAGTCGCCCGCATGCGTTTCCCCACCCGTAACCCAACCGCCGGCCTCAATGCCCTGCTGCTGGCCGTTCCACTGCTGCTGACGGTGCCGCACGCCTACGCGCAAAGCGCACCGGCCGGCAGCACCAGCGTGGCCGCACCCGCGCCGCCGGTCGACCTGCCGGCCACCGGCAGCCGCGCCAATGCACCGGCCAGCGCCAGCTCCGGCAGCGACCAGGTCAGTCTCGACGACATTCGCAATTTCAGCCGGGTATATGAGGTGGTGCGCCAGGCTTATGTGGAGAAGGTCGACAACAAGACCCTGATGAAGGCGGCGATCACCGGCATGCTCAGCGGGCTCGATCCGCACAGCGAATACCTGGACAAGGATGGCCTGGCCCAGCTCAGCGAGGACACCACCGGCGAATACAGCGGCCTCGGCATCGAGGTGCTGCAGGTCGATGGCGGCCTGCGCATCGTCTCACCGATCGACGATACCCCGGCCGCCCGCGCCGGCATCAAGGCCGGCGACAGTATCGTCAAGATCAACGGCACCCTGATCGATCCCGGGAATGTCGACGAGATGTTCAAGCAGCTGCGCGGCAAACCCGGCAGCAAGATCGAGCTGACCATCGTTCACGACAAGAGCGACAAGCTGATCGACCTGCACCTCGTGCGCGAGAACATCGCCGTCAGCAGCGTCAAGGTACGCGAACTGGAACCCGGCTACGCCTACCTGCGGATCAGCCAGTTCCAGGACGACACCGCCGGCGATCTGGAGCGGAAGCTCGGCGAACTGATCAAGAAGAACGGTGCACAGAAAGGCGCCGTGCTGGATCTGCGCAACAACCCCGGCGGCCTGCTCACCGCCGCGGTCGGCGTCAGCGACGATTTTCTCGACTCCGGCATCATCGTCACCACCCGTGGCCGGCTGCAGGACGCCAACATGAGTTTCAACGCCCACCCCGGTGACCAGCTCAACGGCGCGCCGATGATCGTGCTGACCAACAACGGTACCGCCTCGGCCGCCGAGATCGTCTCCGGCGCGCTGAAGGACAACCGCCGCGCACTGATCATGGGCCAGCGCACGTTCGGCAAGGGTGTAGTGCAGACCGTGTTGCCGCTGGATGCCGAGCATGCGGTGAAGATCACCACCGCGCGCTATTACACCCCGAGCGGCACCTCGATCCAGGCCGAAGGCATCAAGCCCGACATCGCGCTGGCCGACCTCATCGTCAACAAGGCCGACAGTGGGCCGGTGCTGATCAGCTCCGAGGCCGACCTGCCGAACCATCTGGCCAATGAAAACGCCAAGGCCGGCACCAACATCAACGACGACGGCAGTGCCGCCGACGGCAAACTGGCCGCCAGCGACTACGCGTTGTCGCAGGCATTGAATGTGCTGAAGGGCATGGCGCTGCGTCAGAGCCCCGCCCTTCGCTGAGGATGCACGCCAGAAACACGCAGTGAGCTTGCGGTGCCGGCCGGGGAGCGAATGGATCCAGACGGACAGGCTTCCCAAGACGAAAACGGCCCCTTTCGGGGCCGTTTTCTATGGCAGTGATGAAGGTTTGATCAGGCCGTGGCGAACAGGCCGCGCATCTTCTTCATCGCGTTCGCTTCGACCTGACGGATACGCTCGGCGGAAACACCGTACTCATCAGCCAGATCCTGCAGCGTGGCCTTGTTGTCGTCATCCAGCCAGCGGCGCTGGATGATGTCGCGCGAACGCTTGTCCAGATGGCTCAACGCATCGGTCAGCGTCTGCATCTGGTTGTCGGCATAGTCCTCGTCGGACACGTTCTCATACGGGTCGGCGCCGTCGTCGATCAGGAACGCCGCCGGTGCCGGCTTGGCATCATCGTCGGCATCCGCCGGCGCTTCGAAGCCGATGTCGCGGCCGGACAGACGCGACTCCATCTCGCGCACGGTCGCTTCGGGCACACCCAGATCCTTCGCCACCGTGCTCACCTCGGCCGCGTTCATCCAGCCCAGGCGCTTCTTGCTCTTGCGCAGGTTGAAGAACAGCTTGCGCTGCGCCTTGGTGGTGGCGACTTTCACGATGCGCCAGTTCTTGAGGATGAACTCATGCATCTCGGCGCGGATCCAGTGCACCGCGAAGCTGACCAGACGCACGCCCTGATCCGGGTCGAAACGCTTCACGGCCTTCATCAGGCCGATGTTGCCTTCCTGGATCAGATCGGCCAACTGCAGGCCATAACCGCTGTAACCGCGCGCCACGTGCACCACGAAACGCAGATGCGACATCACCAGCTTCTTCGCAGCGGCCAGATTGGCCTCTTCGAGATAGTCACGCGACAGCGCCTGCTCCTCTTCCGAGCTCAGCACCGGAATCCGGTGTACCGCAGAAATATAGGCATCCAGACTGCCCACTACGCTCGGTAGCGGAAAGTTGGCGGTCACCAAGGCTTGAGACATGGGTGGAACCTCCTGAATGACGTCAAAGTTTAGCACTCGG
>DAHUXL010000233.1 GCA_027307195.1 Rhodanobacter sp.
GGGCGAAAATCCACCGTACAGCGCGCAGCAAGGCCTGCTCGACAGGTTCTGCCAGTGAGTCGCCTTCTTCGCTTCAGCCTCACGCACGCATGCGAGAATCCGTATTTCGTCGTTGCGGGAGTGTGGGCGTGAGTCCAGCCGAACAGACACCGATCCGCGATGGCGAACTGATCGCCGCCGTGGACATGGGCTCGAACAGCTTCCACATGGTGGTGGCACGCATGGAACACGGCGAGCCACGGGTGATCGACCGCCTGCGCGACACCGTGCGCATGGCCGCCGGCCTGCGCGCCGACGGCACGTTGGACGCCGAACGGCGTGCTCGCGCGATGGCCTGCCTGGCCCGTTTCGGCCAGCGTATCGCCGGCCTGCCCTCGATCCGGGTGCGCGCGGTAGCGACCAACACGGTGCGTCGACTGGCTTCGCCGCAGGCATTCCTGACCGCCGCCGAGGCCGCGCTGGGCCACCCGATCGAGGTGGTGTCCGGCCGCGAGGAGGGTCGCCTGATCTTTCTCGGCGCCGCCCACGACCTGCCCGCTTCGCGCGAGCCGCGCCTGGTGCTCGACGTCGGTGGCGGCAGCACCGAATTCATCATCGGCCGCGGCCTGGCCCCACTGCACACCGAAAGCGTGCAGGCCGGATGCATCGCCTCGACCTTGCGTTTCTTCCCCGGCGGCAAGCTCACCCGCAAGCGCTGGCAGCACGCACGCAGCGAAATCGGCGTGTTGCTTCAGCAGTTTGCCGAGGACTACCGCGAATCCGGCTGGCAGGATGCGTACGGCTCCTCCGGCACCGCCAAGTCGATCGGCGCCGTAGTGCAGGCGATGAAGTTCTCCGATGACGGCATCACCCCGGCATCGCTCGCCTCGCTGCGCGACGCGCTGATCGAGCAGGGCCAGATCGGTACGCTCAAACTGCCGGGCCTGATCGAGGATCGCGCCCCGGTGATTGCCGGTGGCGTGGTGATCTTCGAGGCGGCGTTCGCCGCGCTCGGCATCGAGCGTTTGCGTGTGTGCGAAAGCTCGATGCGCGAGGGGCTGCTGTGGGATCTGCTCGGTCGCGCCGGTGGCAGCGATCCGCGCACCGCCAGCATCGATGCACTGGCCACCCGCTACGGCGTGGATCGCGCCCAGGCACGCCGGGTGGAATCGACCGCATTGATGCTGTTCGACCAGGTCGCACGCACATGGAAGCTGGACGCCGATGCGCGCGAGTGGTTGTCGTGGGCTTCGCGGGTACACGAAATCGGCCTCGCCATCGCACACAGCCAGCATCACCATCATGGTGCCTACATCCTGCGCCATGCCGATCTGGCCGGCTTCTCGCGGCAGGAACAGCAGCTGCTGGCCGCCGTGGTCGAAATGCATCGACGCAAGCCGGACAAGGCAATGGTCGCCGCGCTACCCCAGCGCTACCGCCAGCTGGCCCGCTACACGACTGCGTTGCTGCGCCTGGCCGTGCTGTTCCGGCGTGCCCGTCGGGCCGAGTCGCTGCCGCAGATGCGGCTCGCCGCCAGCAGCAAGTCGCTGCGCCTGAGCCTGCCGCTGGCCTGGTTCGAGCAGCATCCCCTCACCGAGGCGGATCTGGAGCAGGAGCAGTCGCCGATGGCCGAACTGGGCCTGAAGCTGGACATCGCCAGCAGCTGACCCTGTCAACCCGGCAAACCCGGCCTCGCCGTGGCCGCGTATCATGTACGGACGCCCAAACTGTTTGACGCCCATGTTGAAATCCCTGTTCGCCACCCTGCTCCTGATCCTGCCGCTGACGCTGACGGCACAAACCGCCAAGGCGGTGCCGGCAACCGCTGCCGCCACACCGCCACCGCAGGTGCTGCTGCGCACCTCGCAGGGAGACATCACGGTGGAGCTGTACCCGGACAAGGCGCCGAAGAGCGTGGCGAATTTCCTGCAGTACGTGCGCGACGGCTTCTACGACGGCACCCTGCTGCACCGGGCCATTCCCGGCTACCTGGTGCAAGGCGGCCTGTATACCCGCGACCTGCAACCCAGGCGCACGCGCCCGGCGGTGCCCAGCGAGGCCGACAACGGCCTGTCCAATCTGCGTGGCACGCTGGCGGTGGCCCGCGGTGCCGATCCGAATTCCGGCACCGCGCAATTCTTCTTCAACCTGGTCGACAACCGCCGGCTCGATTTCGTCGGCAACCAGAGCGGCCTGACCTGGGGCTACGCTGTATTCGGCAAGGTGATCAAGGGCATGGACGTGGTCGACAAGATCGCCGCCCTGCCTACCCGCGCGCTAGGCCCGTTCGCCGGTGACGTGCCCAACCCGCTGGTGCTGATCGAAAACGCCCATGTCGTCGGCGAGGAAACCCCGGCGCCCGCCGCCAGCGCGCCGACGCCGGCCAAAGCCGCCTCCGCAGCAACCAAACCCGCAGCCAGGAAAGCTGCCAAACCCGTCGGCAAGGGCTGATCGGCACGATGGCCACACTGTTCATCTCCGACTTGCACCTGGATCCCAGCCGGCCGCAGATCACCGACCTGTTCGAGAACTACCTGGCCAGCGACGAAGTCCGTCACGCCGATGCGCTGTACATCCTGGGCGATCTGGTCGAGGCATGGATCGGCGACGACGACGATGCCGAGTTGCCGCAACGCATCGCCGCCGCCACCCGTGCCGTGCGCGACGCCGGCGTATCGGTGTATTTCATGGTCGGCAACCGCGACTTCCTGCTCGGCGAGGTGTTCGCCGAGCGCGCCGGCCTGACCCTGCTCGACGACGGCAGCGTGCACGACATCCACGGCCGCCCTACCTTGCTGATGCACGGCGATGTGCTGTGCACCGATGACGTCGCCTACCAGGCCGTGCGCCGACAGGTGCGCAATCCCGAGTGGCAAAAACAGATCCTGTCGATGCCACTGCAGGCGCGCCGCGCGTTCGCGGCGAAAGCGCGCGAGGACAGCAAGGCGCATACCGGCAACACCATGGAAAGCATCATGGACGTGAATGGTGATGCCGTGGCCGAAGCCATGCGCAAAACCGGCGTGACGCGGCTGATCCATGGGCATACGCATCGGCCGGCGGTGCATGCGTTCGAGCTGGAGGGGAATGCGGCCGAGCGGATCGTGCTGGGGGATTGGTATGAGCAAGGGTCGGTGTTGCGGGTGACGGAAGATGGGGCAGATCTACGGGGACTCTCGCTGGATTGATGCTCGCGGCTTGGCGACGGCCGAAATTCAGAGCTGTCCGCAAGAGCACTTGACTGTTAATCAGGGGGTCGCAGGTTCGAGTCCAGTTCGGTGCCCATTTTCGTAGGCTGCAGCACACTGCCACTGACACGCACTATTGCAGGGTCGGCGTACCGCGCAGACCTTCGCCAAGCCTGTTGTGGTCGACATGTTCTGCTTTCGTCTCCATGACCACAACGAAAGCGACGAGCCGGCATTCACGCAGCCCGTGATGTACAAGGCCATCCGATCGCCCCCCCCACACTGGAAGTGTATGTGGATCGGCTAGGTGCCGAAGGCTTGGTGACGGCCGACGCGGTGGAGGGCATGAAAGCAAAGTGGATAGCCCACCTCGATGCTGAATTCGAAGCAAGCCAATCGTATCGACCGGACAAGGCGGATTGGCTCGACGGACGCTGGGAAGGCTTGCAGTCACCACGACTGTTCGGTGCCGCTGGCGATACGACCGCTACCCGGGCATGCTGACCAAGGTCGGTGCAGCGTTGACACGTATCCCCGTCGGATTTCATCTCCATCCGTCAGTCCAGCGCCTCCTCGATGCGCGTCGAAAAGCACTTGATGACGGACTCGGCATTGACTGGGCGACGGCGGAAGCGCTCAGCTCCGGGAACTCTTCCGTGAGTTAGCTGGATCGAACCGGGATTCGCCGTACTCGCCCCATTCACCGATGCCGTGGAACAAATCCAGGCACTCCGGTCTCCACCACCGCGTTCAATCGGACGCTTGCGGCGATGCCGTTTCGGATCTCCTGCATGGCGTCTTCAGGCAGCGGGGAAATGTCGAAATTCTGCTGGATATGCGCAGGATTCGTTGACGTGGTCAGGAATGCGGATCCGCGCTGCACCGCCCACGCCAGCGCGACTTGCGCCGGGCTCTTATGAACACGCTCGGCGATCGCCTTGATCACCGGATCGTCCGTGATCCTCGGCTCCATACCATGCCCCAACGGCGCGAACGCGAGCAGCACGATCCCATTCTGCTGGCAGAAGTCGAGTAGCTCCCACTCGGGAAGATAGGGATGGCACTCGACCTCCACGACGGCGGGTTTGATGCGTGCGACCGCGACAATCTCCTTCAGCGTCGGCAGGGTGATGTCGGATAGCCCGATGGACTGGCACCTTCCCTCATCCACGAGTCGCTCCATCGCCCGCCACGTCTCAACCAGCGTTACCCCCGAGTCATAGCTCGGCTCATCAAGTTCGTTCCTTGGAAACTGTTCGTCGCCAGGCTGGAACGCAAACGGCGTATGAATCAAATAGCAATCCAGGTAGTCGAGCTGCAGACGCCGCAGGCTTGCTTCGAAGGCGAGCTTGACTCGCTCGGGACGATGATTGTTGTTCCACAGCTTGGTGGTGACGAACAGCTCCTTTCGGCTCAGCGTCCCGGCCTCAAACGCCTCCCGCATCACCTCGCCGACCACGTCTTCGTTGCGGTAGAGCTCCGCGCAATCGAGGTGCCGGAACCCTGCTTCCAACGCAACCTTGATGGCCTGCCTGGCTGTGGCACGGTCAGGAATCAACGTGCCGAATCCAACGGCCGGAATGGCGCCGGCTCCACGGCTGAGGGGGATTTTTGCGTTGCGCATGCTTGTGTTCTCTTGAAGTGCCCGGACTGGTTGGCAAGGTGTTCAACTGGACGTTCAGGGCTTCTCGCGGTACGCCACTGTTCGCTCGAACGCGCCGCTGGCATTACCGCCGAGGGCGATCGAAAGTTGCACGCTGTCGAGATGCCGCATTGTCTTCGCCTGGATCTGCCCGATCAACGCGCGCTGGTAGGCTCGCTCGGCGTCAAGCACCTGGAGCACACCGATTTCACCGACCTGATAGCCCTGCCGATTCAGCCGCAGGCTGGCATCGGCAGCGCTCAATGCGTGCGCCTGCGCCGCGTATTCCTCGGCGTCGTGGTTGATCGCCTGCAGCACGTCCGCCACCTGTCCCAGCGATTTGATGACCGTCTGCTGGTAGCCGGCAAGCGACGCCTTGTAGCCGTCGATCGAGCCGCGGCGATTCGCCTTGCGCGTGCCGCCATCGAAAATCGGCCCGGTCAAACCGCCGGCTAGTCCCCACAAAGTTCCGATGCCGGGGCGTGCCTGCGTGAGCGAGGCCGAAAGCCTCAGGCGCGGGTACAGATCCGCCGTTGCCACGCCGATAGCGGCACTTGCTGCATGGAGCTGAGCTTCTGCTTCGAGAATATCCGGCCGCTCGCGCGCGACCTCGGAGGGCAGACTCACTGGTACATTCTCCGGCAGCGCGAAATCGCTCAGATCAAAATCCGGTACCACCCAGTCAGCAGGGCTCTTTCCCACCAGGATCGACAATGCGTGCCGCGCCATATCGCGCTGTTGGGCGAGCGGTGGCAGTAACGTCTCGTCCTGTGCGAGCTGGGTGGTGGCCAGCGCGATATCGACTTGCGTGACGCTGCCATATTGATGGGCAGAGCGAATGAGTTCCAGGTTCTTCTGATCATCGGCGATCAGCATCCGCACGGCGTCAATCTGCGCACGGGCGGAAGCAAGCAGGATCGCCTCGCTGGCAACATCGCCGGTCACGGTCAGGTAGGCCGCGTCAAATCGATGCCTCTGAAGTTCGGCGAGTGCCATCCGCTCTTCGATCAGCCGCTTTGTGCCGCCGAAAAGGTCGAAGTCGAAGCTCACTTGCGGCCCGACCGCGTAGAAGTTGGACGTCGCCGCGCCGGCCCCGTTGCTCACCCGCTGACGGCCGCCCTGGGCATCAAACCCCACCTGTGGACTCAGTCCGCCTGTGGCGGCGGCAACGGCTTCGTTCGCTTGCGCGATCGTGGCATCAGCAGCTTCCAGATCGAGATTGCCGAGGATGGCTTTATGCATCACCTCGTCAAGCTTCGCGGAGCCCAGCGTTGACCACCAATCGTCCGCCACCGGCTTGCCGAGGTCGAGATGCGGAGCACCGCCCGTCGGGTTGGGGCCGCCGAGTTCCTGTTCGGCCTGGACGTCGTAATGTCGGGAGGCAGGCGCCGCCGGTCTTTCAAAGTTCGGCCCTACCACGCATGCGGAGAGAAGCGCAGCCATGGTGGTGGTGAGGGTGACCATCCGGACAAAACGCTCCGACCGACTCGATCTAAGCAGTTTCATTTTGCGACTCCGGGAATATTGCCGGGACGCGGCTTGCGCAGGAGTAGCGCCAGCGGACTCACGACCAGCATGGCGATCATCAAGAGCTTGAATTGACCAATCACCGCGACAAGCGCCGCCTGGCCGGTAACCAGCTCGTTCATCAATGCAAGTCCCTGTCCCGATAGCGAGCCGGCCGCGTGGCTTGCGATGCGGTACGGCCTGAGGTTGTTGGCGAGAGCCCCGTGCATGCTCTGGGTATTGCGATAGAAGTCGATCTGCACAATCGCGATGCCGAGCGTGCTGCCATACAGCCGCGACAGGTTGAAGAGCACGGTGCCTTCCGCGCGAAACCTCGGGTCCAGCGTGCTGAAGGCCGCCCGCGTGAGTGCCGGCATCAGCATGCCCAGGCCGGCGCCCTGGATGGCACCCGCAGCAACCACCGGCCACCAGTCCATCAACGTCGAGTATCCCAACATCCGCCAGTTGCCGTAGGCCACGAGAGCCAAGCCGCCGATCACCAGCAGCCGGTTGTCGACTTGTGTCGGCGCGCGCCATGTCAGCAGCAACGCACCCACCAGGGCGACGCCTCGTGGAATGGTGATGTAGCCCGCCGTGTCGGCCGGGTAGCCGAGCAGCTCCTCCAGCATCGGCGAGGTCAACGCCAGGGTCGGCAGCAGGACGAAGCCAAACGCGAAAAACATCACCGTCGCAACACCGAAATTGCGGTCCTTGAACAAGGCCTTGTTGAGGAAGTGTTCGTCCCTGGTCAGCACATGCACGATATAGAGATAGAAGCCGAGCGCCGATGCGCTGGCCTCGACCCAAATCTCCGGTGAAGCAAACCAACCCATGCGCTCGCCGCGATCGAGCAACATTTGCAGCCCGCCGATGCCTGCGGAGAAAGTCGCCAGCCCGAAGAAATCGAAACGCTCGCTCCTGTGCAGCTTCTTCTCCTTAAGGTAGACACCCATCACCAGCGCGATGAACCAGGCCATCGGAAGACTGAGGTAGAAGATCGAATGCCACCCGACGTATTCGCTGAGCCAACCGCCGATAGCCGGGCCACTCAGCATCCCCAGCAGCGCCGTCACACTCCACGCAATGCCGATGCGGCCATGGCGCAGTGGCGGCAATTCATGCAGCAAGATCGCCATCGACAGCGGAGCAAGCGTGCCGCTCGCGGCACCCTGGAGGATGCGCGCGGAAACGAACTGCAGCGGCGTCGTCGCCAGCGTGTCGAGTATCAGGGCAACGCTGAACAGAGCCACCGAGAGCTGGAAGACCGTCTTCCTGCCGAACCGGCCCGCGAGCCAATGCGTCATCGGCATGACGATGGCACTCGCGGCGATGTACGAGGAAAAGACCCAGCCAATCTCGTCGTCGGTCATCGAGAGGCCGCCTTGCACGTGCAATACCGCTGCATTCGGAATCGAGATGTTCATCGCCTGCATGAAGGTCGCAAGCATCGCCGCCACGACCAGACTCCCGTGCGCCGTCACCTCGTTGCGCGTATCAGCGACAGCGCTCACTTCCCGGCCCCGGTGTCGCGATTCGACACAAGCCGCGTATCAACCTGCGCGGTGACGCTCATGCCCGAGTACAGCGGCCACTTCGGATCGACGTTGTCCAACTCCAGCCGCACCGGCAAACGCTGCACCACCTTCACCCAGTTGCCGGTGGCATTCTCAGACGGCAATAGCGCAAATTCCGATCCCGTCCCGGGGCTGATGCTGACCACGTGTGCCTTGAAACCGTGTCCCGGATAGGCGTCCACATCGACGATCGCCGCCTGGCCTGGCCGCATATGCGTCAGTCCGGTTTCGCGGAAATTCGCCTCGACCCAGACATGCCGACGCGACATCATCGAGAACACCGTGGCACCGCTGCTGACGAAATCGCCCGCCTGCAGATCGTCAACCTTGGTGACCACGCCATCGTCCGGCGCCGTGACCGTGGTATAGGAAAGGTCAAGCCTCGCGCGGTCCAGTTGCGCCCGGGCCTCGCGAACCATTGGGTGCCGATCGATCTCGATATTCGGGTCGCCATCCAAGCCAGCGATGCTGTTGGACACGTCTTGCTGCGCCGACGCGATGCGCTGACGCGCGACCATGAGGTCGGTCTGGGCCTGTTCGAAAGCTGAGCGCGAGGCGAAATCAGCGACGAGCAGCGCCTTCTTGCGCTGGTATTCGTGCGCGTCGAAGTCAGCCGAAAGCGTGGCTGATTCGACATCCGCCAATTGCCGGCGATACGTCGCCTTGAGCGCTTCGACCTGCAATCGCGTGCTGCTGAGCCGCGCCTGTGCTTGTTCCACCGCAATCCGGTATGGCTCTGGATCGATCTGGAACAGCAATTGCCCCGCGTGGACCTGCTGGTTTTCCGTCACCGCGACTTTCAGCACCTGACCCGGGACCCTGGCATTGATGGAGACCTTCGCGGCCCGCACGAAGGCATCGTCGGTCGCAATGTCGCGCGCTCCATGCAGATATCTGGCACCGCCGCCCAACACCAGCAACAACGGCAAGGCCACCATCAGCGGTCGGCGCAGCCGTTGCCTGATGCTCGGTCGCAGCTTCCCGGCGTGCTCGCCCGAACCCGACCCTTCGACCGCTTCATCAAATTGTTGACGCATCACAGTTACCTATTGACTGCAGGAACGACTCGAAGACCGACCAACGCGCGGCAACCCCGCTCCACTGGAGCGCGACCGCTGCGGCGGCCGATCACCTTTTCCAGGGCCCGGATTCCACGCATGTTGAATTTTGTACAGAACCGGATAATATTTCTCCCGAACACGAGAGGTCAAGTTTTTATGCGATCTGGTACAAAAAAAGACGGAAACGAGAAAAGGCCGCGAGGACGGCCACGCGCCTACGACCCCGAGACTGCCCTTCGGCAGGCGGCAGAGGTGTTCTGGAAGACCGGTTATTCCGGCACCTCACTCGACGATATTTCCGCCGCGACCGGGATGAACCGGCCGAGTCTTCGCGCGGCGTTCGGTGACAAGCACGAGATCTATGTCAAGGCGCTGAACGACTACTGGGAACTCAAATTTGCTGCGCTGGATAAAGCATTCGGCAGCGGTGGAGGCTTGTTCGAGACGTTGACCAGGGTCTACGACGCCGCGCTGTCCATTTATTTCTCTGGCGGCGATCAGGTACTTGGATGCTTCGTGGTCGGTACCGCCATTACCGAGACCGCAGGCGATCCGGAGATCCAAAGCATTGTCGCGGAAGGCTTCCACAATATCGATGCCGACTTCGAGGCGCGCTTCAAACTGGCGCGTGCCGCCGGCGAATTGAAACAGGGTGCTGATCCCAAGGCCCTCGCCCTGCTTGCCTCCGCGACGATGCACACGCTGGCTATCCGCGCTCGCGCGGGCACTTCGCGGAACGAGCTGAGGAAGCTCGCACATAAAGCGGCCAGCGTGATCTGTGGGTGACCGGCCAGTGCGATCAGCATTCGCGAAGTCGGCATGCGTTCGTCTGCGGATCGGGCTCAGTCTCATTCCAAGCTTGAGAGCCACCCGTGACCGATGAGCTACCCGACATCATTGCGCGACATCTCAAGGTGTTGTTCTGCGGAATCAACCCCGGATTGACAGCGGCCGCGACGGGGCACCATTTTGCTGGAAGAAGCAATCGCTTCTGGCGCGTCATACATCTCGCAGGCTTCGCGCCCGAGGAAATTCAGCCAGAGCGAGACCATGCGATCCTCGAGTACGGATGTGGTCTGACCACGGTGGTAAGACGACCGACGGCACGGGCGGATCAGCTGTCGCCGCAGGAATTCATATCGGCGGCCCTGCAGTTCGAGCAAAAGGTCGCACGTTGCGCGCCACGTGTTGTCGCCTTTCTCGGCAAGGCGGCGTACTCGGCGCTTTCAGGTCAACGAGACATCGCCTGGGGATTGCAATCCATCCGCATGGCAGACGCTGCGATTTGGGTGCTGCCTAACCCCAGCGGAAGAAACCGCGCGTTCGCTCTCGATCGCCTGGTCGAAGCGTACCGTCAGCTTTATCTAGACACGGTTGCCTATTGCGATAGCGATGACTTCGCGACGTCTTCGCCACGGTAGAACCTCGAATGGCGCCCCGGCGTGCTTGAGCAAGGTGGCGTTTCCGGCAAGCTGCGCTATGCAGGTACTGACGACATTGATGGGAGAACTCGGATGGTAGAAAAAGAAGCTGCGTCGATCATCTGGCCAGGCAAGCCCTTGTCGCGCGCGTTCTACAATCGGGCTGCCACCACGCTGGCACCACGACTGCTCAACAAGGTCCTGGCGGCAGCGGATGGTCGTGCGGGCCGCATCGTGGAAGTGGAGGCCTACGTCGGTGCGATCGACCCAGCGGCGCATACATACCGGGGAAAGACGCCACGCAATGCCGTCATGTTTGGGCCACCGGGGCATATGTATGTCTATTTCACCTACGGCATGCACTGGTGTTGCAACTGTGTGTCCGGTCCACAGGGGGATGGTTGCGGCGTACTCATCCGCGCGCTGGAACCGCTGCACGGGATTGCACAAATGCGCGCAGCGCGCCCACGGACCGCGCATGATCGTGATCTATGCCGCGGACCAGCCCGCCTGACTCAGGCGATGGGCATCAGCGGAGCCCAGAATGGGATTGATCTGGTCGGCGCCCATGATCGCTTCGCCATCGTCGACGATGGCATGGCCCCGCCCGGGGACCTGGTGGGTAGCACTCGCATTGGCATCAGCCGCGGCAAGGATTCCCCATGGCGATGGAGTGTGCCTGGCAACCGTCATGTATCAGGTACGGCTTCGCAACGAGGCTGACTCTCAAGCACTATCTCGGCGCAGCGCAGCCGGGGCGATTGCGACTACATCTTTGAGCGCGGAGTGGCGTGCGGGAACGAAGGATGATCTTCTGTCGGCAGCTGAGTGAGGCGACGGCTCGCCTTGCTGCGGCTGGAGTCTTGCTCTGCCGCCGCGGCCCGACCATCGATCGAGGCTCCCGCGGTTATCCGTCGTAGCGAAGAACCAGCATCTTGTCCTCGGACATCTCTTCCATCGAATACGGGATGCCGCCCACGCCATAACCCGACTGGCGTCGTCCCGCGAAGGGCATCCAGTCCGTGCGAAACGCCGTGTGATCGTTGATCAGCACGGTCGACGCATCAAGGCGCCGCGCAGCTCGCAGGGCGGGGCCGATGTCTGCCGAAAACACGCTGGCCTGGAAGGCAAACGGCAGGGAGTTGGCGATGTCGATCGCCTTGTCGAGCTCCCGAAACCCGTAAACGCACGTCACCGGGCCGAAGACTTCAAGCTGAGAAACCTTCGCATCGGCGGCGGGCTCGACCAGGATCGCTGGCAGTAGCGTGGTCTCGGACTGGCGGCCGCCGCCAATGATCACCGCGCCAGCCGATACCGCTTCATCCGTCCAGGACATCACTCGATTCGCTTCATGCGGGGTGATCAGCGGACCCACCTCGGTCTCCTGCAAGAGTGGGTCACCCACACGAAGAGATCGAACCCGTGCTGCAAGTCGCTCGACAAACTCGTCCATGACATCCGCATGAACGAAGATTCGCTGGGTGGAAACGCAAACCTGGCCCGCGTGATAGTAGCCACCCTTCACGATGGGCTCGATGATCCGATCCAGCGGAGCGCTTCGATCCACGATGACGGGCGCGGCACCGCCGTGTTCCAGCGCACAGCGTGTTCCCGGCGCAAGCTTGCTGCGCAGGTACCAGCCGACCTTTGCCGACCCGATGAAGCTGAGAAAGGCCACGCGCGGATCGGTTGCTAGACGTTCCGCCAACGCGTTGTCATCCGTGATGACGGTCTGGCACCACGGCTCATCGAGACCTGCTTCCCGGAGAAGAGCAACGAAATCGAGGCAGGACAGCGGCGTGGCCATGGCCGGCTTCACGATGACCGGGCAACCCACGGCGATCGCCGGCGCCACCTGATGAACAATCAGATTCAATGGGTGATTGAAGGCCGATATGGCAGCGACCACCCCGATCGGTTCCTTGGTGGTGAAAGCCCATCGCCCTTCGCTGGCCGGCGTGAGACCCATGGGGATTTCCCGGCCCGCAAAAACGCGCAGTTCCTCGGCGGCATTGCGCAATCCGTCGATCGCCCGGATCACCTCGACAGCCGCATCGGAGAATGGCTTTCCCCCTTCGCGCGCGATGAGCTGGGCGAAATGTGCTTGCCGCGCCTCCAGCAGACTGGCGGTGCACCAGAGTATGCCGCCGCGCTGATGGGGTTTGAGCCATGCCCCACGATCCCGCATCGCCCGGGCGGCGGAAGCAAGCTTGGCTTCCAGCATCCGCGCATCGTCCATCGGAATCTCGCTGATGACCGTCCGGTCGAACGCCTGCAAAACCTGAAGCGTCTGTGACATCGTCATGCTCCCTTCTCTACCGGTAGACGTTGCTGCAACTCGTCGACCAGCACCCGCTTGTTTTCCGAGTAGTCGATGGGCACGACGACAAGCTGCACGCCCCCATCGGCAAACGCCTTCTCCAGGATCGGGCGCAATTCGGCAATGGCATTGACCCTCGTTCCCGTAGCCCCGTAGGCCTTGGCGTAGGTGACGAAATCGGGGTTGCCGAAAGTCATGCCGAAATCCGGAAACTGATCGACGGCCTGCTTCCAGCGAATCATGCCGAATGCATGATCCTCGAGAATCAGCACGACAAGGTTGAGTTTGAGCCGGACGGCCGTTTCCAGCTCCTGGCTGTTCATCATGAAACCGCCGTCGCCGCAAACCGCCATGACCCGGCGCTCGGGATACAGCATCGCGGCCATGATTGCCGCCGGCAGACCCGCACCCATCGTGGCCAGGGCGTTGTCGAGCAACAACGTGTTGGCAACGCGTGTTCGATAATTTCGCGCGAACCAGATCTTGTACATGCCGTTGTCGAGGGACAGGATGCCGTCCGCCGGCATGACCTCGCGCACGTCGTGCACCAGTCGTTGCGGCGTGAAGCGGTCTTCGGTGGAGCGGGCCGCGATCCGGCTCAGGATGCCTTCCCGCAAGGGCAGCAGGGCCTGCGCATGGGGAAGCCTGCCTTCAACGCGATCTGCAAGCAGCCTCAGTGACGGCCCAAGATCGCCGATCACCTCCGCCTGGGGGAAATAAACCTGCTCGACATTGGCCGGCTGATAGCCCACGTGGACGACCTTCGGTCCCTTGGCGCCCATGATGAAAGGCGGCTTCTCGACCGTGTCGTGACCGATGGTGACAATGAGATCGGCGCGCTCGATCGCCTCATGCACATAGTCACGTTCGGAAAGTGCCGCCGTGCCCATGTAGAGCTCGCTGCCGCCCGGTACGGTGCCTTTGCCCATCTGCGTGGTGAAGTACGGAATCCGCGTACGCAGCACGAACCGGGCGAGATCCGAGGTGGAGCGTGGCCTCGATGCCGCTGCGCCCAGCATCAGCAGCGGCGACCGGGCCTGCATGATCATCTGCGCGGCGCGATCAAGAGAGTCCTTACTCGCCATCGGAAATTCGATCGGGTGCGAAGGAATCACCGCCATCTCGGCGCACTGCTCGGCCGCGACATCTTCGGGAAGTTCCAGCAGCACCGGGCCCGGCCGCTCCTCCGCTGCCACGCGGAAAGCCTCGCGCACCATCGCCGGGATCATCGTTGCAGAGATGATCTGCCGTGAAAGCTTGGTCAGCGGCTTCATTGTCGCGATGATGTCCACGATCTGGAAGCGCGCCTGCCGGGACGAGCGGATGGCCTTCTGGCCGGTGATCATGATCATCGGCATGGCGCCCAGCAGCGCATACGCGGCACCCGTCGTGAGGTTCAATGCCCCTGGCCCAAGCGTCGTGATGCAAACCCCTGGCTTGCCGGTGAGCCTTCCATAGGTGGCCGCCATGAATGCGGCGGCCTGCTCATGCCGGGTCAGCACGAGCTCAATCGACGACCGCCTGATGGACTCGACGATGTCGAGATTCTCTTCACCCGGAATCCCGAAAATCCGATCGACGCCCTCGTTTTCCAGGGCAGCCACGAACAGGTCAGATCCTTTCAGCATGAGCCATCTCCGAGGAAAAATCGAAACAGAACCGAGCGTATGGCACCTTACGAAGTAACGACCGGCTTTGCGCTCGGACTGTCATCGGAGGCCTTCGTGGGCGTCCATTCCGAACCGCTCGCGTGGCACGCAGCGTTGCAACCGGTAATACCGGTGTCACGCCTCGATTATCGTCCTGAAGGGTGAAAGACCAAAGCACATGCAAATGCGCCGCCGTCGAACGATCCAAGGCTGGATTCCATTGGACGGGATGGAGAACGTGCACGAGCCCGGCGCTACGGTGTCGAATGTGTTTCATGCAGTTCCTCACAGTGCCAAATGGGAGACGGGTGCACCACGACCCGATCAGGTGGGCGCGCGCAGGACATGGCGAGAACGAACCCAGGCATTGAACCCGGCACACAGGATCAGCAGCGATCCGGTGACGAAAAAGACGTCGTGCAATCCGACTCGTGCCCCGATCTGGCCACCGACCAGCGGCCCGACCACCTGGCCGGTGAACTGAGCCGACTGCAAGTAACCGAGCGTCTTGCCGGAGTGCCTTTCATCGACCGACTGACGCACCAGCTTGGCGATCGCCGGGAGCAGTCCCGCGATCGTCATGCCCATCAGCCCGCGCAAGATCGCCAGTTGCCACCACTGCGTCACGAACGCTTGCGGCACCATCACCAGGCCCGTCGCCACGAGGCAGCCGATGATGACCTTCCAGCCGCCCACGCGATCGGCCAGTGCGCCGAGCCGCGCCGCGGTCAGCATGCTGCCCAGTGCCGAAGAGGCCATGACGATGCCGGCCACTCGCGTCAGATGATCGGCGGGGACCCCGAGCTGCCCGATGTACACCGTGATGATCGGTTCGATCGACATGTTGGCGAACAGCACCATCATCGCGGTGAACAGCAAGGCGACGATCACGGCGCGGCTGGACGCGACCGTGGACTGGCTTTGTGCAGCCGCCGGTTGCAGGTGGTCGGCTTCACGATCGAAGTCTTCCCGCACCAGCAAGATCGTCGCCGTCGCCGCCACCGCGATCATCGCGCCGCCCACGAAGAATGTGCCGCGGAGCCCGACCCATGCCGGCAGGAACCCACCCATCAATGGTCCGACCAGGTTGCCCATGAGCGCGCCTGTCGACAGGAGGCCGAGCGCCCAGCCGGCACGTTCGCGTGGTGCCTGGGTACCGATCATCACGATCGACGCCGAGGCATAACCGCCGAGCAGACCGGCGAGCAGGCGCAGCCCGACCAGTTCGACGACAGTGTGCGCAACTCCTATCAACGACATCACCACCGCCATGCCGATGGCAGCGCGTGCCAGCATCGGCTTGCGCCCGAAACGGTCGGCCAGATGCCCCCAGAGTGGTGCGGTAACGGCCGTACCGACGAAGGTCGCGCCGAATGCTACACCGGACCACTGGATGATGGCGGACGACGAGGTAACGCCCAGCTGCTGCACATACAGCGGCAGGAACGGCAGCAGCATGCTCAGGCTCACCAGCGTGGTGAACGAACCGAACACGCAGACGATCAGATTGCGCCGCCAAAACGGCGAGTTGCGTTCTGCATAGTTCAACCGGCTGGCCTCGTGACCCAGCCGGTAGATGCCCGTGTTCGCTTGCATCGGCATTTTTCGTTGCCTCACTTTGCGCAGGCCTCGCCGGGCCGCGGCCGAGCGCACGCCCGGTGGCCTGACTGGCTCGTGCGAGATACCTGCCCCGTGCAGCCGCCGCGCGAGCTATTTCGCGTTGGTCTGGCGCTGTTTGCGGAGCTCGGCGACGGGTAGTCCGCCCCACCCCCAGTTTTCCATCTCGACTTCCTCGATCACGACAAAGGTCGCGTCGAGCGGCTTGTTGAGCACATCCAGCAACAGTTGGCTGGCCCCCTTGATGAGGGCTGCCTTTTCCTCGGCCGTCGCCGCGGTACGGCCGGGCACGGAACCCTCGCGCGTAATCTGGATAGTGACCATGGGCATGGCTGTGTTCCTCGGTAGATCGGGCGGGCGGCGAGCCCGCCCGGGGAAGTGTCAGTGACCGGCGCTCTGGCCACCGTCGACGTGCAGGATCTCGCCCGTAACGAAACCGGCGGACTCCAGGTACAGCACGCCACCGACGATATCGCTGATCTCGCCCATGCGGCCGACCGGATGCAGCGAGGCAAGTGCGGCATGGGACTCAGGCCCGTGCATCGGGGTCTTGATCACGCCCGGCGCCACCGCGTTGACGCGGATGCCGCGCTTGGCGTACTCGATCGCCAGCGACTTGGTGGCGGCGTTCAGGCCACCCTTGGTCAGCGCTGCCAGCACGGCCGGCACGCCGTCAATGGCGTGCTCGGCGATGGTCGTGGTGATACTGACCACGTGACCGCTGCCCTGCTTCTCCATCTCGCCGATCGCCAACTGGGTGATATGGAAGAAACCGTTGAGGTTGACGGCCAGATTCTGGGCATACTCCTCACTGGTGAAGGCGGTGAACGGCTTGGCCGTGAAGATGCCGGCATTGTTCACCAGCGTGTCGACGCGACCGAAACGGGCGATGGCTTCCTTGATGATGCGCTCGGCCACCGAACGATCCGAAATGTCGCCGGGGACCGCCAGAACGTCGGGGTTGCTCGACGGCTGGATCGAGCGCGAGTTGGCGACCACGCGATAATCGCGATCGAGGAAGGCCTTGACCAGGCCCGCACCGATGCCCTGGGATGCGCCGGTAATGACTGCTACTTTCCGCTGGGTGCTCATGATGCTGATACCTCAAAGATGTGGGGGAAGTGCGAGAACCGTCGAAGAGTCCGGCGGTTCCGACAGCCCACAATCTAGGCGCGCATCGCGGATTAGCGAATCCCTGCTATTCGGCAGACATCCTTCCACGTCGCGAGGGAATCGGCCGTTCGACAGGCACCCCCGCGTGCTTCACCAGACCGGCAAAATGCGAGCGCAGACGCGGAAGCGCGAAGTCCACGAAGGCGCGCACCTTCGGCACGGAAAGACGGCCATACGGCGACACGAGATGGACGGGAATGGGCGCAGGTTCCGCTTCGGCAAGCACGATGCTCAGCAATCCCTGATCGACCTCCCGGGCCACGTGGTAGGAGAGCAAGCGCGTCACGCCATGACCCTCGACTGCCGACGCAATCGAGGCCTTCACGCTGTTGATCACCAGCCGTGGCGTGAATGAAATGGAACGGGGGACCGAGGTCCCCTCCAGCGCGGGAAAGCTCCATGAATCCGGACCCGAATGCGCCAGGGCGATGATCCGATGCTTTGCCAGGTCGGCGGGCTCTCCGATCCGCGGGTGCGTTGCCAGATAGCGTGGCGATGCCACGACAACTCGACGAACCTCGCCGATGCGATGCGCAACAAGCGTGGAATCGGCCAGATGCGTAATGCGCAGGGCCAGATCCATGCCTTCGTCGATCAGGTTTACCGGGCGCTCCAGCATGTGCATCCGCACGGTGACTGTCGGATATTCATCCATGAAGGCATCCACGATCGGCCGCAGGATCTCCACCCCGGCGAACACGGTCGAGGTGATTGTCAGCGTGCCGCGCGGCACCGACCGCTCGCCCGCTGCTTGCCGATCCGCTTCTTCCAGATCGGCGAGAATCTTCCTGCAGGACAGCGCATAGCGCTCTCCTGCTTCGCTCAACTTGATTGACCGTGTCGTCCGGTGCAGCAATGGCACGCCCACACGATCTTCCAGAAAAGCGATGGCCCGGCTCACTGCGGCGGCGGAGCGGCCGGTCTTGCGACTGGCACCGGCGAGGCTGCCTTCATCGAGCGCCGCGATGAAGACTTTCATGGCGTCCAGACGATCCATAGCGCGTGCCTCGCAGATCTGCAGTCGACGGTAGATGCCGGGGGTCAATTTGACCACCAGGCCGGCGATCACGTCGATAGCGCACTGGCGCGATGGGCTGGAGGGCGTCCCAGGTAGCGGCCCGCTCAGGCAAACCTGCCAGCCATGGATGCGTGCTTGCGCACTAGCTTCGGGGGTGGATCGGGCGACGCGTAGTCGATCTCCTTGAGGTTCGACGCGTCATGCTCGTGGATGACCACGGTGACGAACTTCGGATCGGCACCCAGTGTCGCGCGGGTGGCCTCGGTGAGGTCCTGCATGAGCTTGTGCTTCTGTTTCGGCGACAGTCCGCGCTTGATATGGCATTGGATCAGTGGCATGAGGAACTCCCCGCAAACGCGGTGGATCAGAATTCGGCTGCGGGAGCACCAAAATCCGGCAGGTGATGGCCGTCTTCCACAAAGTTGATCCCGCGGCTTTCCTGGATGACAAGGAAGACGTTCCCGCGCGGCTCGCCGGTCGCGTTGCTCATCACATCCAGCAGCGATGACGCAAACCGCCGCTTCTGCTCGTCGGTTCGACCGTTGCGCATGTTTATCGTGACGATGGCCATCAGGGTCTCCTTCGGGTCGTATGGACAGGTGCTACTTGACTGGTGGCGACGGCGCCCATCGGTATATCGTGCAAGGCGCGGCGTCAGCTCCTCATGCGCGAGCATGGCATCGGGCGATCCACGCCCGCCTCATCGCGCGGGGCGTCGTTCAGCACTTCAAAGCTTCGGCCAGTTCGGCATCCAGCGCCTGCATCAACGCGCGGGTGGAAAGTGCACGTGCCAGCGGTGCACCCTGTCCGGCCCAGTGCGCGCCGTAGCCGGTCTGGCCGGCGGCCTTGCCGACCCGATTCAGCGCCTTGCCGGCGTCGTAGGCGATCGGGTAATCGGGCACGCTGCCGTCAGGCACACCGGCACCCCAGCGCGTGAATGCACTTTCGAGACTTCGCGCCTGACGTCCGGAAATCACCCGCGTCATCGTGGTGTGGTGGGCCGCATCGCTGAACAGGCGCTCGCGATAGCCGGCATCCGCCAGCGACTCGTCTGTGGCGATGAAAGCCGTCCCCAGCTGCGCGGCTCTGGCCCCCAGCGCCAGAGCCGCGGCGATGCCGGCACCGTCCATGATGCCGCCAGCGGCGATCACCGGCACGCTTGTGGTTTGCGCCAGCATCCGCGTCAAGGCAAGAGTGCCCAGGCGACTGTCTTCGATGTCAGGATCGAACATGCCTCGATGGCCGCCGGCCTCGTAGCCCTGGGCCACGATCGCGTCGATGCCGGCGGCCTCGATCGCCGCGGCCTCCGCGAGGTTCGTCGCCGTCGCCAGCAGGACGATGCCGGCGTCGTGCAGTGCGTCGATCTGATGCCGATGCGGCAGGCCGAAATGGAAACTCACGACGGCGGGCTTCTCCTCGACCAGCATGCCCAGCATGTCGTCGTCCACCAGAAACGAGCGATAAGGTTCCTGCAGCTGTGCGGGCGCGCTGGCGCCCCACTGTTCAAATTGTGGACGCAGGCGCTCGAGCCATGCACTCTCCCTGGCCCGATCCGCCTGTGCGGGTCGGTGCACAAAAACGTTTGCATTGAGCGGCCCGGCGCTCAGTTCACGAAACTGCTGGATCGCCTTGCGCGCCTCGGCCGCGATCATCGCGCCGAAACCCAGCGATCCCAGACCACCGCTATCGGCCACTGCGGCCGCCATGGCCGGCGACGATACTCCCGCCATCGGCGCCTGAATGATCGGAACGCGGATACCTGGCAGATCCAGCAAGTTCGGGGTGTCGTGTATCGCCATGATCAGCTCTCGTTCCGCCAAGGAGCCGGGATTGGAAAATCGATCGCCTCGAATGACGCCTCGCCCACATCCCGGCATACCACACCGATCTCCGGGCTCAGCCAGCATCAACCGCCGGCGTGCAAACCAGCTCGATGCGAACGCCACCCGGCTCACGCACCATGCAATGCACTCTCGGGCCCTTGCCCACCAGCTCGGGGGCAAATTCAACCACCACGTCCGGCCACGCCGATACGCGCGCATGCAGATCCGAGAGTGCCGCCAGGTCGGCTATCTTCAACGCGAGGTGATGCAGCCCGACGTTCTTACGCCGATCGAACGCAACATGCTCGCCAGGCGTTTCCGCCTGCCACAAGGTCACCCTCGTCATGCCATCCGAGACGAACACAGCCGGGTACGCGCGGTTCTCCCCCACCACCTGCCATCCCAGACACTCGACGAAGAAGCGACGCGACCGATCCAGGTCACCCACAGTGAGTCCCACGTGATCGATACCGCGCGTTGCGGCGATACGGTTTGGCATTGTCTGTACTCCTCCGGGAAGCTCGCACGGTAGCTGCAAACCATCATTCGGGCACAACACTAAACCTCCGACGTGCCCAAGAAAACGGCTGCTGCACGGCAGACACTCTTGCGCGTTTCGGAGAAATTTCTTTCCGCCCTTGCCGGATACCCGAAGCCGTAGCCTCATGTGCTCCCTCGTCGCCTGCCCGTCAGGCGGACAGGCTGCCGGAACGGCATCACCACCGCATCCGTTGGGTTGGTGGCCATCGCAGCAGGCGTCACTGCGCGTCAGTGACCCTTTCACTTTCTGATGGTCCTCGGCGAGTTCGCACGCGTGGACCAGAGCGAGCCGATGAAATGGCAGATGACCGATCCACGCGAGCACAATGTGTTGCATGCCGCGTGGCGGGACGATCACGACGATCACGCTCTCGCCCGGTGGCTGAAGCGGGCAGCGGCGAGACTGAATTGAGGGAACCGTCATGAAGCGGCGATCGGCAATGCGTGACTGGACGACAACTCTTCTGCTCGCCCTGATGTTTCTGCTGGGTGGCTGCCAGACCGCGCCACGCCGCGCAGCCCCTCCGGATCTCATAAACCAGGCGACGCCGGAAGGTTTTCCGCCCGCGTTGAGGTTGGTGACCACCGATCTGCACGGTTTCACCAGCCAGTCGACGGAATTCTTCAAGGGCATCCGCGCCGCCGCTACGGATGGAACCATCGACATCCTCGCGCTATCCGGCGGTGGCTCGGGCGGTGCCTACGGTGCCGGTGCGCTGGCCGGGTTGAGTCGCGCGCATGAGCGTCCGCAATTCGAGCTGGTGACCGGTGTAAGTGCCGGTGCGTTGCTCGCCCCGTTTGCGTTCCTGGGTCCGGACTGGGATGCACGCATGCAGCTGGCGTTTACCGGCAAGCGCAGTGCCCGGCTGATGCGCTCGCCCACCCGTACCATCCTGGCCCGGCTGCTGTCACCGCGTGGCCTGCCCCGCCACAATCCGTTGTTCCAGCTGGTGGACCATTTCGTCACCCCGGCCATGATTGACGCAGTCGCACGTGAGGCCGCCAAGGGACGCAAACTGATCGTGGCCACGACCGACCTGGACAAGCACGAGACCGTGCTGTGGGACATGGGGGCGATTGCCGCACGGGGCGACCCGACGGCGCGAAGGCTGTTCCGCGATGTGCTGATCGCTTCGGCCAGCGTACCCGGGATATTCCCGCCGGTGCTCATCCACGTCAGCGACGGCCATTCCCGCTATGACGAGATGCACGTGGACGGTAGCGTGACCACCTCGGTATTCACCATGCCGCTGATCGTAGGGATCCAGGCCTATGACGTCCCCGAGTTGCGTGGTGCCCATCTCTACATGATCGTCAATGGCCAGCTGGCGCGAACCCCACGAACCACCCCGTTCAATACCATCGATGTGCTGTCGAACAGCTTCGCGGCGGAAATGACCTACAAGACTCGTGGTGCGGTTCTGGAGAACATCGCGGCGGCCCGGCGCATGCACATGCAGTTCCGCATGACCGAAATTCCGGTGGACTACCCGCAGGAAAGCTTCGTCGACTTCGACGCGAAGCACATGCGGGCATTGTTCGACTATGCCGAAGATTGTGCGTCGCGCGGGCTGCTCTGGCTGACACCGGAACAGTCGATCCGGCGCAACATGCGCATGCACCCGGCGATCGCGACCCAACCGCCGACCTGTCCCGCGCCGGCCGCCGATCAAGCCCGCTGAGCCGGCTTGTTGCATGCGTAAACATATGCTGCCGGGACATCTGAACACGCCCGACGTAGTGACGTACATTCAGCCGCGGACACCCCGAATATCCGCGGAAAAATCTCCGCTGCAAGGAGCCTACCGACGTCTTCCCCAATCTGGGTAGCACGAAGCTTTAGAGTCCGATCCCATGAGCTGAGGGGATTGGACGTGAAGAAGCGCTTTTCGGAAGAACAGATCATCCTCCTCCTGCGGGGAGCCGAGTCAGGGTTGGCGGTGAAGGAGTTGTGCCATCGGCACGGTTTCTCGGAAGCCGGCTACTACTTGTGGCGCAGCAAGTTTGGCGGCATGACGGTGTCCGAGGCCAAGCGCCTGCGCGAACCGGACCCAACGCCGCATGCAGATCGCACGGAAACGTCAGCCGAAAACGCTATGCGGCCGAGCAATGGCGGAGCAAGTGATGCGCCAGTCGCAGTTGCTGTTGACCAACCGACTTGACCAAGTGCCTTTTTCAAGGACACAAAAAAGCCCTGAAAATCAGGGCCTTTTGCAATCTGGCGGAGAGAGAGTCCGTAGTCGCCTTGTTCAAGCGTGTCCAATGAAATTCAATTAAACGGCGTAGGTAAGCCATTTACGCCCCGCGAGTTGTCCAAACATGTCCATAGCTGCCCAACCGAATCTAGCGTATGCTCATGGGTAGAACTATGGGTAGCCAATGGCACGCGCATTCGAAAAACTATCCGATTTGAAGGCTCGCAAGACCACCACACCAGGCTATCTGAGTGATGGGGGCGGGCTCTATCTGCAGGTATCCCCTTCTCTCTCCAAATCCTGGGTCTTCCGCT
>DAHUXL010000250.1 GCA_027307195.1 Rhodanobacter sp.
TCCGGCAGCATCCGCTGAAGATTTGCCAGCACGACGCTGGCTGGCCGTGTCGTATTCATTGCACTCTCGCTTTTCGAGTAGCTCAATCCCCACCGCCTCATGAAGCAACCTGCAGCGGCCCGTGGCGCACGGCGGAGGATAGGCGCGCCGCGGGTTAAGTCCGGATGAACACGCCAGAGAAGGAAACAACCTGCAGGGTGAATGGCGCTGACTCGGCTACGTTCCGGGAAACCGCGTCGATGACGCGGCCAGCTTGACGGTTTCAATGTGGGGCCGGAACATCCTGTGCCAACGGCTTGCCGTGGACCCCCAAGCTTGGAAGCTCCGCTCATGCGAACCCATGGCAAGTTGGCAAAATGGAACGATGACCGTGGCTTCGGCTTTATCGAGCCAGCCATGGGGACTGAAGAGATCTTCGTCCACATCTCGGCCTTTCCGCGTGACGGCATCCGCCCCTGCATCGGCGAGATGATCTCTTTCGAGATCGACCTGAGTGGCGATGGCAAAAAGCGCGCGGTGCACGTCATGCGTCCCGGCAGCCGCGGCACGACCCACCGCACGCGACGCCCACAGTCCACGGCCACACGGCAAAGCCCGCTGACCGCCGTGGTTGGTTTGCTGCTGCTCGCCGCCATCGGCTGGTACGGCTACGCGCGACTCACGGCACACCACGCCACCGACAGCACCCCACTCCCGGCTCCGACATCGCTCACGATGCCGGCCACGCCGACGCCGGAACCGACATCCCCCGCTGTCCAGGCCACACCGGAACCGACGTCGCACACGATCCCGGCCATGGCTGTGGCACCCGAACAACCTTTCCATTGCGACGGCCGTGCCCGCTGCCCGCAGATGACCTCATGCGCCGAAGCCACCTTCTTCATCAAACAATGTCCGGGCACGAAGATGGATGGCGATGGCGACGGCGTGCCTTGTGAGGGGCAGTGGTGCGGGTAGCTGGCTGATTGATCGAGCGCCGTCGAGCAAGGCCGAAGGGGATGGATAAACCAGATCCATTTTCACTTCCTTCACGACCAAACCCACAACGGCGCCGTAGGGATACGGCGCCGTTCTTGTGTGTCGAATGAACCCTCGGATCGGACAGTCAGATGCCGTCGGCGGCCGGCAGCGTCAACTCGGCCCGCTGTTCGGCGTCCGCCGTATTCCATCGACGCATGTAGTCGAGCTTCTTGGCAGTGATGTCCGCGGCGTGCTCGCGATACCACGCTTCGGCGGCGGGTGTGACGTTGACCCAGGCGGTCTTGTCCATCCACTCGCGGAAGTCGGACGACTGCATGCTGTACTTCGCGCCGGCCTGATTGTGGATCGGCAGCAGCGAGAAGCGCGCCTTCCACACACCCATGCGCGGGCTGACCAGCGCGTAGTAGGTCTTGCCGGCATCCAGATGCGCGACCATGAAATCCGCGTTCTCGGCGATCACCATGAACAGGTGCTCCCCCGGCTCGGCCTGATAGGCGATCTTGGTCTTGCTCGACACGATGCCGATGAACTTGTCTTCCTTCTCGTGCGTGTCGTACACCGAAGACTGGATCGCCCCGCCGAACACCGACGGTCGCATGAACACCACCAGCGCCTTGCCCGGCTCAGGCTGCGGTGCCGAGCCGCCCGACTTCACCATCAAGGACGACTGGCAGCCGGTCAGGCCGGCCAGCAGTAATAGGGCCAAACTCCATTGGATCAAACGCATTGTTTCTCTCCTTGTGATTGTACGACTGAGACAAAAAATTTTTATCAATGATTCTGCCTTGGTTACGCGAACACGGCAGGCAATTTGTTAATGTCTTTAACCACCTTTAATTCAAGCTATTTATTCTTCGCTTTAAATGAACCTGACCCCGATATTGCTCGACATCCTCAGGCTCTAAAGGGAGTCGACGAAGCTCGTACGCGATCGACAAATTCAGATTTTCCAGCTCTTGCAAGCATTCGCTTGATCGCCATAACTGAGAGCGGTGTACCAGCAGTTGGACCAAGCAATATTGATTGGAGAATGGTCGCAAGCGAGAAATTTAGGTACGCCTCTGGCGGGTTCGCTTTGAGGGGCAGCTTGAATTTTGGCTGCAACCCCCGATCGGTAACGACATAGCTGAGCATCGGCTCGTAAAGTTTGTTGCGATCGCGATCACTCATGTAGACGAGCCGCCACTCGCGTTCTTCCTTGAACCCAGTATGTTTCGTAAACAGCGCAAAAATCTTCAATCGCTCCATGAAGGCGCGACTTAACTCGGCTATATCATCGTTCGATGGACTCGAAACCTGTATCGCCGCAGCCAACTCGTCGAGTCTATCAGTGAGCCATTTGCGTCTATCGTCAGTCGATTGTTAAACAACTGGCGCGAGGATAAGAGGAGAACTATCTGATCCAATTAGGCGACCGGTATCAAACACGATCGCCGCGCCACCACCATTCGCGCCGTACGCTCGCCACATTGACAATAGTCCGTCATCATCGTCTGGATCGTGGGTACAGAAGCATGCGACGTAGACGTCATATGCGTGTGTTGAAGCGAAATCGTTGTGGGCCTCTTCAAAGGCCTGAATTAGCGTCAAGATTCTTTCGGGGCTGCCGCATGCCCGCTTAAGTCCCTCGTGACTTATGAAGTGCCTGTGTCCCTCGATTAGGCCCCACTTCATCTCTTGATCGTCGTTCATTAGTAGTGGGTGAGATAGCCACAACTCTTCATGCACCATGATCTTCTCGAGAGTAGCCACCGACGTGTAATGAGCCAGTACCGGTCTTTGATATGGGTAAAGTTTGCTCTGATCGAGATCGCACCAAAGTCCATCGTTACATGACTTGATGAATTGAGACATCGTGGCTTTCCCTGTGGTCGATGCGACGAGAAGGGTCGACCAGATGCATGGAGCGCATCATGTCCATGTGCATCGCTTCGATATGACTCTGCATGACGCGCTGGTCGCCGGTCAGGCCCGCGGCTTCGACGCCGGCGAGATGGGCGGCGGTGACGAGCGGACTCGTCAGGCCAGCCTGTTGTGGCTGGCGTGTGGGTTGTGCCGTCCTCCCGTCCGGCGCTTCGCTACAACCTGTAGCAGCGACGCAGGTGACGGCGGCGGCGATCAGCCAGCGCTGCATGGTCATCCATTCCCCCCGGAATACCGGCCGAGCATAGTCCCGCATCGCCCATGAAAGAAGGCCCCGCGCTGCGGGGCCTTCGGTTACGGCGTGATGCGCTGGTGCTCGAGACGTTCAGTCCGTCGGCCACGGGGCCGCTTTCCAGCACGCGCTGAAATACTTCTTCAAGTCTTCCCTGACCGGGTCGAGCTCGAAGAAGAAGCCGTTGCGGAACGACTTGTTCTTGCCGTCGACCCAGGCGCCGATGGTGCGTGCGAGCAGCAGGTGGCCGATCTGGGTGGGTGGATAGGCGTGCGTCATCGTCACCGCATCGTCGACGGCACGGGCGCCGCCCGGTGGCTGCAACAGTGTCTCCTGCCGGTTGATCTCGATATAGGCCCGCGTGCCGCGCCGAAGGATTTCCCGTGCGGCGGCAGCACCGACCATGTCGAACGAGGTGATCGTGAGCTGGCCGGGCCGGCACTGGATGACCAGCCGATGGCGGCCGTTGCGGTCCACCTGGTCGAGCGTCACCGACGGCGACGGCGGCGACAGCAACGACTGCACGGTGAGCGGGAGACGGGCGTTGTTGGCCAGCCCCGCCGAGGTCAGCTGGTCGGCCGTCAGCCACACCACCGGATCGCGGGATGTCGCCAGTGTCGAGGTGAAGGGAGCGAGGCTGATGCCCATCTCTTTCAGATACGCGGCGACCTGCTCCGGCTCCGACGTCTGCGCGGCCATCGCCTGCTGGGAGGACAGACCGATGCGGTCGCTGCCCGTGGGCGCCCAGCGGTAGAGACCGCCGAAGTACGCGTAGCTGCACGCGCCGGCGCAGGTGGCCGTCTTGCTGATCTTCGTGGCCAGCCGGCTGCGCCGTGGCGTGCCCAGGTGGGTGACCATTGCACCCTTGCGGAACAGCCGCCCCAGCGCCATGCCGGCATCCAGATCGCCGCTGGAGGCATTCAGATAGATGTCGGTGCCGAGTGGGATCTTGCCCTCCGCCACCATCGCGGCGAAGCGCTGCGGCGCGTTGGCGTCGATGACGCCGTACAGATAGACCTGCGGCACCTTGGTGAGCGCCAGGGTCATGCGGTCGTTGTTGAGCTGGATGGACAGCCGTCCGGCCGCCTGCCCTTGCGAGCTTGTCGCCGCCGACATGCCGGTGCCATGGGCATGGGCGCCCGCTGCCAGCAGGCAGCCGACCAGCCACAGGCCGCATGGCGCCAGATGCCGGCGCAAACGGCGCCGGCTGGATGAGCGTCCCACCGCATGACCTTGCTGCACTGTTGCCGCCTTTGTCCAAAGGACTGCAGTTTCTGTCGTCGCAGATGTCTTGCAAGTGAACGCCGGTCATGTCGCGGAAGCGGGCATGTGTGCCCTGCACGCCCGCGTCACGCGGGTCAGTGCCTAGTGCACACCAGCGCGTCAGCATTTCTCGCGAAATGATGGGGCCATGGCAGCAGGCCTGATCCGGCTGTTTTCCGCACCCATCCACCCGACGCAAGACATTCGCGGCCGCACAGCCGGCCGCACAGAATGCACTCGTGTCGGTCGTCATTCAGAGCCACAGCATCGACTGCGCGGGCACTACGTCCGTCGCAGCGAAGAAAGTTGTTTCCGCTTCAAGGTCATACACGTTTACCTCCGGGGTGATACGCCAAACGGGGACTGACGAGCGTTTCGCACCTGCTGACCCAGTGGGCCAAGCACAGCCGCGAGCTTCGTTCGCAAACCCTGCAGGACATCCCATGAAAAAAACTATCCTTATCCCCCTCTTCGGCTCGGCCATGGTGGCCTGGCTGCCCATGACCGTGGCCCGCGAAGTCGTCGTGCTGCCCGGCGTGGTCAACCCGGTCGGCGTGGCCAGCGGCGTCGATACGCAAGGCCCCGGCCTGCTCACCGTGGGCGCCCAGGACATCAATACCGGCAATGATCCCGGTGGCGCGATCACCACGAACGCTGCGAATACGGCGAACATCCTGTTCAACAACAGCTCTACGGTAACCGGTTTCGTCGGCACGACCGGCAGCACCTTCCTCAATATTTCCGCCGGCACCAACGCCAACACGGTGACCTTCAACGGCCCGGTCTACTCGACGACGTTCTCGGTGGCCGGTACCGGCACGGTCAATTTCAACGGCGGCTTTACCAGCAACACCGGATCGACGATGGATTTTGCCGGCGACGGCTTCATCAATGTCGGCGCGGGCCAGACCGTCAAGGCCGCCATCACCAACTCGGCGGGTGCCGGTACCGGCACGCTGACCCTGCAAGCCAACAGCATCCTGGATGGTGCTGTGGGCGCAGCGAGCGGACTCAAGCAGATCAACGTGGTCGGCGGCAATGCGCTGATTACCGGCCAGGCGAATGCCGCGGCCTACACGCTCGATACCAACACGCTCAATGTGGCGGGGGCCTTCAAGATTCCGGTGGCTGGCACCATCAACACCACGATCTTCAGCCCGTCGCTTTACGGCAAGATCGTGCCGGTTGGCGCAGCCACCATCGGCAACGCGCTGCAGGTCAACGTGACCGTCACCGGGCCGATCCCGGTGGGCAGCATTTTCAACATCGTCGATGCCACCAGCGGCACCAGTGGCAGCACCGTGACGGCGACCAGCAACACCACGCGCTATCTGTTTTCGGCAGCTCCCACCACGAACGGCCGGGTGCAGATCATCGCGACCCAGATTCCGCTGGCGACGGTGGTGGCCCCGGTAGCCAATCCGACCGCCCCGATCATCGCTCCGGTCATCGACGCGCTGCCGTTGACGCCTGGCACCGCGCCGCTGCTGACGGCGATCACCCTGCTGCCGAACGCTGCCACGGTCGCCGGTGCGCTGGCGCAACTGCAGCCGGGCGCGGCCAGCCTCGCT
>DAHUXL010000258.1 GCA_027307195.1 Rhodanobacter sp.
CCCGGATCGACCAGCGGCGGATACGGATACAGCGCGCCGGTCGGCGTGCGCAGCATGCCGGCGTGCAGATACGACATGCCGTCGGGGTCGACCGGTTGCAGCATCGGGGTCCAGCCGCGCAGATCGAGCGCATTGCCGAACTGCATGTCGCCCACGCGCATGGTGCCGCTGGTATCACTCGCCAGCGCGGCCTGCGTGCCGAACAGCCCGCACAGCAAAGCCAGAGCCAAAGCTGTCGGCGTCGTGCGATTTCCTTTCAGCGCAAGCATCGTCCGCCTCCGTCACTTGTGGAACTTCGGTCCGGAAGGATTGTTGGAGCCGTGGATATTGGTGTGACAAGTCAGGCAGCCGCGCCCGATCAGCCGCTCGTCCGGATGCGGGCCAGTACCAAGGCTGGCAGGGGTCTGCAGATCGTTCGGGTGCAGCGTCATGGTGTGGCACTGCTGGCACAGCATCGGGATCGGCGCGACCAGCAGGGCCTGCTGGTTGGAGCCGTGCACGTCGTGGCAGTTGAGGCAGTTCGCGCGCACCGGCGCGTGCTCGAACAGGAACGGCCCGCGCTTCTCGGCGTGGCAGGTGTAGCAGGTCTCGTTGACCGTGTCGGTCTTCAGCAGCGGCTTGGTGATGCTGCCGTGCGGGGTGTGGCAATCGGTGCAGGCCATCTGCCCTTCCGGCAGCGGCATGTGCGAGCGACGGTTGAACTTGGCGCGGATGTCTTGATGGCAGGTCGCGCAGACCTCGTTGATCGACGATTTCGCCAGCACGCCTTCCGGCGACAGCCGCGCCATCGGGTTGTGGCAGTCGGTGCAGGACAGCCCTCGCTCCTGATGCACCGAACCGATCCAGTGCTGGCGGGCGCCGCCGACGTGGCAACTCAGGCAAGTGCGTGTCTGGGTCTCGATCGGGGTCTTGGCGCCGTGCGTGTAGGCGATGATCAGGCCGGGCGCGGCGGGGTTCTTCGCATGTTCCGAGCCGGGGCCATGACAGGACTCGCAGGCGGCCTGTGGCCCGGTGGTTGTGCTGCCCGCGCGAACCGAGGCCACGTGCAGGCTGTGCGAGGCCTGGATGTTTTCCAGCGCGTGGCAGGCGGCACAGCTCTTCGCGCCGATCGCATCGGCGCCAGGCGCCAGCGGATTTTGCGGGATCGGGGCCGCATCGAATGGTGTGGCGGGGCTGTCGTCGAATGCTCGCGCATGCAGACCGCCATGCATTGATGCGCCGGCACCCATGTCGGTGGAGGGCAACATGCGTGCGATATCGCTCTCGCTGAGGCGATCGGACGGCTGGTGTGCAGAGGCCTGGCCGGCATTCGTGCTGTCACTTTGTTGTGCCTGCGCACCAGACGACCACAGCAACACACCGCCAAGACCGATCATCACGGCCAGCAGCGCCGTCAGCGACAGTACTGTCACACCCGTCGCTCGACGAGCCCGCTTCCTGTCCAAGCCATCTTTGCGTGTTGCCGTCATCCAGCCGATCCCCATGCATCCCCCATGGCTTGCTTCATGCCCAAAGCGAGACTCATGCGCGTGACGCCGCAGAGAGCCTTGTGTAACTGGGTGCCGGTTGAGCCATGAAAGGTTGCGTCCGTTTTGAACGGACTGGGGAGGCGCTTTCCGCAGGAGCGTCACTCTCAATGCCGCGCTGTGCGATGACATGACCATGGCGATCGCACCCGACTTCGGCAGCCGCATGTCGGCGCGTCCTTCAAGGCGAAGCTGGCACTTTGGCGACGCAACCTTTCCACACGGACGTGGCACTCAAGCAGGTGGGTCGTATTCCAAGAATCGACAGCCGGGCCTAAAACATGGAAATCGAACGAATCCAGTTGCAGAAGCATGGCGACAACGGCGGCATGCTCATCGCATTGGAGGAGGATCGGAACGTACCCTTCGTGATCCGCCGCGTGTATTACATCTACGCCACGCAGAACGATGTGCATCGGGGCAGGCACGCACACCGTCATCTCCATCAACTGGCAGTAGCGGTGCGTGGCTCCGTCACCTTTCTGCTCGACGACGGCAGTGGACCGGTCGAGGTCGTGCTCGATGATCCCTCGCAAGGCCTGATGCTCGGCCGCATGGTGTGGCGTGAGCTGTACGACTTCAGCGAGGATTGCGTGCTGATGGTGCTGGCCGACCAGTTGTACGACCAGAGTGATTACATCACCAATTACGACGATTTCCTGCACGAGGTCAGCGGCTCGATGTATCTGGAGGACATGGCAGCATGTCAAGGCCGCTAGTCCTGATCGGAGCCGGCGAGTTCGCGCAGATCGCCTGCGAATACTTCGAACACGACAGCGACTATGACGTGGTCGCCTTCAGCGTCGAGCGCGAGTATCTTGCGCAGCCGACACTGGCGGGTCGTCCCGTGGCGGCCTACGAGACGCTGGAAGCGCACTATCCGCCGACGGACGTCGATGTGTTTGTCGCTATCCCCGCCAGCCAGCTCAATCGTCTGCGCACACGTTTCTACCAGGATGCCAAACGCCGCGGCTACCGGTTTGCCACGTACGTCAGCACGCGCGCCTTCATGTGGCGCAATGCCGAGCTGGGTGAAAACAGCTTCATCTTCGAAGGCAACGTTATCCAGCCCTTCGTGCGCATCGGCAACAACTGCATTCTGTGGAGCGGCAATCACGTGGGGCATCGCACGGTCGTGCACGACAACGTGTTCGTCGCCTCGCACGCGGTCATTTCAGGCTATTGCGAGATCGGCGAGAACAGCTTCATCGGTGTGAACTCCACCTTCAACGATCACGTGAAAGTGGCGCCCGACAATGTGATCGGCGCTGGCGCGCTGGTCACGCGCGATACCGAGCCGGGACGGATCTACGTCGGTTCGCCGGCCAAGGCGGTACACGGAAAATCCAGCCTCGAAGTGAGGCTTTGAAGAACGCATGTTCGAATGGAGCAAGCAAGGGCTGGTGTTCGAAACCACGCGGCAGGGTGTGGGCGGCTGGATGCGTCACTCGGCGCTCACGCCGACGCCGTATCGGATCGACGATGGGCTCATCCGCGTCTATGCGGGCTTTCGCGATGCTGGCGGCGTCAGCCGCATCGGCTACGTCGACGTGCGGGCGGACGATCCTGCGAGCATCGTGCGGGTTAGTGCCGAGCCGGTGCTCGATACCGGACGAGATGGCTGCTTCGACGACAACGGCGTGATCCTCGGCGATGTCGTCAATGCGCCGGACGGCTTGCACATGTTCTATGTCGGTTTCCAGCATGTGGCCAAGGCCAAGTTCCTGGCATTTACCGGTCTGGCGGTTTCCACCGATGGCGGCGATCATTTCCGGCGCATGCAGGAAACGCCGATCCTGGATCGCGCGCCCGGCCGCAGCACCATCGGCGCGGTGCACTCGGTCATCCGCGAAAACGGCCGCTGGCGCATCTGGTATGCCGCTGGCGACGACTGGGAAACCATCGGCGGCCAACCTTTTCCGCGCTATCACATCCGCCATGTCGAGACGGACGATCTCGGTGTCATGCCGCGCGAAGACCACGTCTGCCTGCTGCCCCGCGGCAGCGAATATCGCATCGGTCGGCCGCGCGTGTATCGGCTCGACGGCAGGTACGTCATGTACTTCACGCGTGGCAATCGCACCGGCGAATACTTTCCCGGCGTTGCCTACAGCGATGACGGCATTCGATGGGAGCGCCACGACGAGGCACTGGGGCTGGCGCTGTCCGCCAGCGGCTGGGATTCGCGTGTCATCTGCTATCCAGCGCTGATCCGGCAGCGCGACAAGCTGCTGATGTTCTACAACGGCAACGACATGGGGGTGGATGGATTCGGAGTCGCCGAAGCCCGTGGCGCATGTGTTGCCGGTGACGAACATGCTCACGGTTAGACCCTACGTTCCAGCCGACGCGAGGGCCTGGGACACCGTTGTGGAGCATTCCAGGAACGGCAACCTGCTGCACCGGCGCGGTTACATGGATTACCACGCTGATCGCTTCGCCGACTGTTCGCTGATGGTTGAGCGGGGTAGCGAGGCCGTGGCGGTTTTTCCCGCGAACATCAAGGACAACCTGGTGATGAGCCATGGTGGCCTTACTTATGCCGGGCTTGTTTCGACCCACGCCTTGCGTGCCGAGTCGACGCTTGCGGTATTTGAGGGCCTGGGCAACCACTATCGCTCGCTGGGTGTGGAACGCGTCATCTACAAGGCGGTTCCGCATGTGTTCCACGCGTATCCCGCCGAAGAAGACCTGTATGCCCTGCATCGATTGGGCGCCCGACTGAATCGCCGCGACATGTCCTCGGTCATTGCATTGCAGGAGCCGTTTTGCTTCACGGACGGACGAAGGCGTGCCGTCAGCAAGGCACGCAAGGCGGGCATCACGTTGCGGGTAGGGAGCCATCCCGCAGACTTCCATGCGTTGCTTTCGCAGGTGCTGCAGAAACATGGCGTCGTGCCAGTCCATAGCTTGCCGGAATTGCGCCTGCTGCAAGCACGGTTTCCGCGACATATCGTGCTGCATGAGGCTCGCCGCGAGGACACCCTTCTGGCGGGCGTCCTTGTCTACGATTTTGGCAAGACGGTGCATACCCAATATCTGGCCGTATCGGACGAGGGGCAGCACTTGGACGCACTCAGTCTGCTCCTGGCAGAGCTCATCACCAACACGTATGCGAACAGGCTCCATTTTTCCTTCGGCATTTCCACCGAGCAGGGAGGGCAGGTGCTTAACACCGGCCTGATCACGCAAAAGGAATATTTTGGCGCCCGCGCCATCGTGCATGACTTCTACGAATGGCTGCTCTGATGGAGGCCGGCCTGATGGATGTCCCGTTTCTCAACCTCCAGGACGTCAACGCGCGCTATGCCGATGAGCTGAAGGTGGCCGCCGCGCGCGTGATCGACTCAGGCTGGTATGTGCTCGGTGAGGAGCTTGCGGCTTTCGAGCACGAGTTCGCGGACTATTGCGGTGTGCGCCATGCCGTGGGCGTCGGCAACGGCCTGGATGCCCTGTCACTGATCCTGCGTGGCTACAAGGAGCTAGGCGCCATCGAGGAGGGTGACGAGGTCATCGTGCCGGGCAATACCTTCATTGCCAGCTTTCTCGCGATCACCGAAAACCGGCTCGTGCCGGTGCCGGTCGAGCCCGATCCGGTGACCTTCAACATGGACCCGGCCGGCGTGGCGGCGGCCATAGGGCCGCGCACGCGCGCCATCATGGCCGTACATCTGTATGGCAAGCTGGCCGACATGTCGGCCTTGGCTGCGCTGGCCCGACGACACAACTTGCTGCTGATCGAAGACGCGGCGCAGGCACATGGAGCGATCAGCGACGGACGCAAGGCCGGCGCGTTCGGGGACGCGGCGGCTTTCAGCTTTTTTCCCGCCAAAAATCTTGGGGCGCTGGGCGATGGCGGCGCGGTGGTGACTGGAAATACCATGCTGGCCGAGCGGATCGCGGCGTTGCGCAATTACGGTTCCGCTGTGAAGTACCAGCACCTCTACAGGGGCCTCAATTCGCGGCTCGACGAGATCCAGGCCGCCATGCTGCGGGTGAAGCTGAAGTATCTCGACGCAGACATCGCCTGGCGCCGCCGCGTGGCGCGGCGCTATCGCGAGGGCATCCGTCATCCGCAGATCCGGTTGCCGATTGTGGTGCGCGAAGAACAGCACGTCTGGCATCTGTTCGTGATTCGCTGTCCTCGCCGCGATGCCTTGCAACGGCATCTGCAGGCACATGGCGTCCAGAGTCAGGTGCACTACCCGGTGCCGCCGCACCGGCAACTGGCTTATGCCGTCTTGCGGAATGCCCATCTGCCGTTGACGGAACGACTGCACGATGAAGTGCTGAGCCTTCCGATGGGGCCGACGCTGAGCGACGACGCGGTGGAGCGGGTGATCGAAGCCTGCCAGGCATTCGAGTGCTCGTCATGAACATCGTGCGCACCGGCGTCTACACGACCATTGCTACCGCCGCACGGTTGCTGGCGGCGTTGGTCGTGATCAAGCTGGTGGCATGGTTCGCCGGACCCGCAGGCGTGGGCAAGCTGGGCCAGTTCATGAGCCTGATGTCGTTGCTGGCCGTGCTGGCTGGTGGCGGCATCAGCGCCGGTATCGTGAAGTATGTCGCCGAATATCGCCACGACGCGCAGAAATTGTCGCGCCTGCTTGCTGCAGCGCTCTGGTATGCGCTTTGCGCATCCTGCCTTATGGGAGGTGTCGCACTGCTGTTCAGTCGGCAGATTGCGCTCTGGCTGCTGGGCGACCCGGGCTATGCAAATCTGATCCGCGTACTCGCCGTGGCCCAGCTCGGCATTGCACTGGTCAACTACATCCTTGCCGTGATCAACGGCTTCATGGATGTGCGCCGGCTTGCCTTCATCCAGGTGCTGGGGTCGGCTTTCAGCATCGTGCTGGTGCTCTGGCTGTCGCGCTGGCTGCATCTGTACGGCGCGCTGCTGGCGCTCGTCCTGGGCCAGCTGCTGTGCCTTGTCGTCGGTTTGCCGGCCTGGTGGCGTAGCCCCTATTTCCAGCGCAGCATGCTGCGGATGCAGTTCGACCGCGAAATGACCTTGCGGCTCGCGGCCTTTTCGGTGATGACGCTCAGCTCCGCCTTGCTGCCGCCCTTGATCAATATCGCGGTTCGCGATCACCTTGCAGTCCAGTTCGGCTGGGAGCAGGTCGGCTACTGGCAGGCCGTGAGCAAGGTGTCGGACGCCTATCTGCTGTTCCTCACCACCGCCATCAACATCTACTACCTGCCCAAGCTGGCGTCGACGTACACACGCGAAGCGCTGATGGTCGAGTTGCGCACGGCCTACCGCTACGTCCTGCCGGCGGTGGTCGTGCTGGCCGCCACCGTGTATCTGCTGCGCGGCTGGGTGACGTGGCTGCTGTTCACGCCGGACTTTGTGGCCGCCAATGCGTTGTACGGCCCGCAACTGCTGGGCGACGTGATCAAGATCGCCTCCTTCGTGCTGTCGTACCTGATGCTGGCCAAGGCCATGACGCGGCTGTTCGTGCTGTCCGAGTGCGTGTTTGCCGGCACGTATCTGCTGCTGGTCTATGTGTTCACCGCGCACTTCGGCCTGGTCGGCGCGATGTACGCCTTCGCGGTGAACTACCTGGTGTACCTCGCCTTCAACGTGGTGGTCGCGCGACGTTACCTGGGGAGGCTGTGACGATGTCCGACGAGATGCCGATGGACGCGACGGCGATGCCGCTGGTCTCCGTGCTGATCCCCGCATTCAACCACGAGCGTTTCGTGCAGCGCTGCCTGGACAGCGTGCTGGAGGATCCGTATCCGGCCAAGGAGCTGATCATCATCGATGACGGCTCGACCGACGCGACCGCCGAACGCATTGCCGATTGGGTGGCAACGCATTGCATGGATATCCCGATCGAGTACGTGCGCCGGGAGAACCGGGGCATCGCGGCGACCTTGAACGAACTGGTCGCGCGTGCCAGCGGCGAGTTCCTCCGACCCGGCGCCAGCGATGACTATCTGTTGCCTGGAGGTCTCGATGCGCAGGTCCGCTATCTGCTGACGCATCCGGGCAAAGGGGCGGTGATCGGTGATTCGGTCGTCGTCGATCAGGACGACAGAAAGATTCACGAGAGCGGCATGCGTGATCTTCGTGGTGCCAACAAGCGTCTGTATCGATCCGATGACGGCATACGGCGCGCCATCATCAGCCAGTGGGCGATCGGTGGCCCGGTCGCCATGATGAGAAGAAGCGCACTCGACACCGTCGACCGCTGGAGCGAAGGCTTGCGGATCGAAGACTGGGATCTGTTTCTTCGGTTGGCGGCACGTGATGCGCTGGGCTTCATTGACGTCAGCGTGTGCGCATACCGCATCCACGGCACCAACCTGAGCAAGACGCGGCACACGGCGACCCGCATCATCCATCTCGTCGAGTCACGGCAGGTTGCGCTGCGCCGGGCCTGTCTGTTCGACGAGCCGTACAGGACCCTGCTCAGGGCGCAGTCGCATTACATCGGTGCCAAGATTTCGTTCCTGCAGAAGCAGCTGTGGCCGCTGGCATTTCACCTGCTGGCGTATCTGTCGCTGGTGATTCTGTCGAAGCTCCGGTTTCCGTCCGGAAACCCACATGCGGAGGCGACATGAAGCGGTTGTTGTGTCTCCCCTCGACCTATCTCGGACTGCCGATCCTGCTGGCCTGTGGGCTCACCTTGCTCACCTACGATCTCCCTGTCGATTACCTTCCTGGCCTGCTGCTGCTGGGAGTGAGCGCATCAGTCATCGTATTGTTCGACGTGCACGCGGGCGTCAGGATTCCAGAACCTGCGCGATTTCGCGCACGTCACTACGCCGGTACCCGCGACTCGTTTGTCGCACTGGCTTTTGCAGGCCTGATCGCTTTTTTCTGCCTGATCGATCTCACGCTGTTCCCGATTCCGCTGCTCGACAAGCCCTCGTCGTATGCCTTGATGGAAGGCGGTCGTGAGCATGTCAGGCACATTTCCGACATGTGCTGGGTGCTTCCTCCGATCGGGTTGCTCTGCGCCAGGAGCAAGTGGTTGCGCAACGCGCTCATCGTCATCGGCTTTCTGTTCCCGGTGCTGGTAATCGATCGGAACAGGCTTTTCGCCAGCGTGTTTTCGTTTGCGCTCGTCATCATGTTGCGACGTGACGAGGCAAGACCGCTGCCGTGGAAAAGCGTCGGTTTTCTGGCGCTTGCCGGAAGCAGCGTCTTCTCGATCCTCGGCATCTTGCGATCCGGACCCCTGGAGAACATCACGCTGCCTTTCAGTGCCATGTACCGGGCGTTGCCACTGGGCTTCAAGTGGCTACTGCTTTACGGCAGCGCCGGCCCCTACAACTTCAGCGCGATCCTGGCCAAGCATTACTCCAACGCCAGCTTTCTCATCAACCAGGTGGTCCCCCTGAATGGATCCGTCGTGACCGCCGGGACAGACATTCCGCTGGACGCGCCGACCATCAACGTGGGCACGGAGTTCTTTCCGTTTCTCATGGCGCTGGGCCCGGTTGGCGCGGTGGCCGCAATCTTCGTGCTGTACGGCTTGCTGCGATGGAGCGTGCGGCGCCTTCGTCCGACCGTGCCGCTGTTTTCCCTGCTGATTTTCCTGCGTGTTTCCTATGTGTGCGTGATGTCGCCCTTCGCGCCGCAGGCCTTCACGTGGACGAATGCCGGTTTCATCGGCGTGTGTCTTCTCATGCAGGTCCTCGTGGCATGGCTGCCGAACAGGAGGTTGCAGGAACCGATAGGCGACGGGCAGGGAGATGCCTTCGCGACGGCCGCGCAAACCATGTCTCCACCATCTCTCCAGTGAGTACAGAACCATGGAACAAGATGAAATCTATCTGATCGATTTGTGGCGGATCTTCTCGCGCGAGTGGAAATGGTTTGTGGCCGTGCTGGTCGTGGTCCTGGTCTGCACCTATGTCGTTGCGCATCGGGCAAGGAACCAGTGGGAGGCGACCGCCTGGATCCAGATCGGGCAGGTCGGCCAGGTGCCATCGGGCCAGGATCCCAAGACGGAGTCGCTGGCCCGGGTTCTCGAGCGCCTGCAAATGGTGCCGTTCGAAAACGAGGTGATGAACAGCCTCGGTTTTTCGCCCGATTCACCCGAAGCTGCGCTTTACCGTAAGAGCATGAAACTGGACCCGCTGCCCTACGCGGGTCCGCTGATCCGGATGAGCCTGCGAGGCTATTCATCGCAGCAGGCCCGCCAGTTCGCCGTGGCGACGGTCAGTCAATTGCAGACTATCCACCAGCGCCTCCAGGCGACGCCGCTGCAACTGGCCAAGGCACGGCTTGGTGAAATCCAGGCTGATCTGCGCAATGCACAGGCCGAGCGGGATCGCTTGCAGCAAGCCATCACGCCTGGAAACAAGGACGACGCGGGAAGCAAAGGGATCCAGAACCCGTTGCTCGCCAGTGTCTTGCTGACCAGCAAGAACGAAGAGATCCGCAATCTGCAGTTGGTCAGAAGCGATCTCGTCGACCGCCTCAGTGCCACTTACACGTATGAAACATCGTTGCTGGGATCCGTCTATGCTCCCGATCGAAAGGTATCCCCGAACCTGGTGCTGATCTGGGGTGCCGGCCTCCTGCTGGGGACCTTCCTGGGTGGATTGACCGCCATGGCGAGAAACGTCGTGCGACGCCGAGTGCGCAGGTAGTGTCGTTGCCGGCAGGATCGTGGGGCGCAGGCCTCAGGCGAGGCTCCGTTGCTCCGTTGCTCTCGTCAGCTGCATTCAACCAAAGCGGCCCATATCGGCACTCACGATGGCAGATCAGTGAAAAGTGCCGTGGCCGATGCCACGGGTCGACCGGAGATTCGCCCTGGATGTCGTTGCGAATCATCAACTGCTTTTCGGTCGAACGGAGATCGATATGAGTGGGCAACACAGGCTCGAAATCGTGCGTCAGGCTGTATCCGATGCGAGCGTCCGTCAGCACCCACGGGGTGCATCCCTGGATGAGGCGCAACTGCTCGATACACAGCGCGCCTTCGACAGCGTCGCCGCCGACTATGACGGTCCGCGCGGCAACAATGAGCTGATCCAGCGCATGCGTATGACCTTGTGGGATACCGTGCACAGCGAAGTTCCGGTGGGCGCCCGGCTGCTTGATCTGGGTTGCGGCACCGGTATCGATGCGCTCGAGTTCGCGCGGCGCGGTTTCCATGTGGTCGCCTCCGACTGGTCGCCGCAGATGGTCGAACGCACGCAGGCGCGCGTCGTCGCCGCGGGTTTGCAATCCCATGTCACGGTCGCCCACCTGGGTGTCCAGCAGCTGGAAAAAATCGAAGGGGAGTTCGACGCGATCTATTCGAACTTCGGTCCGCTGAATTGCGCACCGGACCTCGGCGCTGTCGCCGCCGAATGCGGGCGTCTGCTACGACCCGGCGGCAGTCTGGTCTTCTCGGTGATGGGCCGGATCTGTCCGTGGGAGCTGGGCCACTACGCGCTGCGTGGCCGATTCAAGCGGGCCGGCGTGCGCGCCGCCCGAGGCGCGACGGCGGTCGGCATGAACCGCCACACGATCTGGACTTGTTACTACCTGCCGCGTGAGTTCTATCGCGCCTTTGCCGAACACTTTTCGCTGCGGAGCTATCGCGCGCTGAGCCTGTTCATGCCGCCACCTTACCTGGTGGACTACTACCGCCGTCGTCCCCGCTGGTACGAGCGGCTGGGCCGGCTCGACGACCGACTGGGCGCCATGCCGCTGTTGCGCGACATGGGCGACCACTTCCTGATCGTGATGCGGCGGCGCTGAGCCCATGGACATACTCCAGGCAGCGATGGATGTCAGTTTGTGCCGCGCGGTCTCGGTCACGACGGAAGCCAGCTCGCGTGTGCCGCTGCCGATCCGGGCAGGGCGGATCTGCTCGTCGCTGGCCGCGCGGGCGTATCGGGTCGATCTGCGCGACCATCTGATCTTCCCAGGCCTCATCAACGCGCACGAGCATCTGCACGTCAACACTGTGCCGCCGCTGAAAACCGGTACGCCATTTCCCAACAGCTACGCGTGGATTGCGGCGTTTCAGGCGCATTTCAAGGAGCCCACTGTCGTCGCCGCGCTGCAAGTGCCGAAGGAGCTGCGACTGCAGCATGGGGCGCTGAAAAATCTGCTCGCCGGCACCACGTGCGTCGTGCATCACGACCCCTGGCACCCGGCACTCGATGCGACGAATTTTCCGGTCACCCTGCTGCGCGATTATGGCTGGAGCTACGCACTTGGCTGGCCTGATTACGGTCCGCCAGTCGGGCAGAGCTTTGCCGCCACGCCCGCCGACCGTCCCTGGTTGATTCATCTGGCCGAGGGCAGTGATGCGACAGCGCAGGCTGAGCTGTCGCAGCTCGAGCAACTCGGATGTCTGGCGGCGAACAGCGTGCTGATCCATGGCGTGGGCCTTCGCGAGCAGGACATCGATCGAGTGATCGACAGGGGCGCCGCCGTGGTCTGGTGCCCGACCAGCAACCACGCCCTGCTTGGCCGGTCACTCGATCCGCGGCGCCTGTGCGCAGCCGGTCGGCTTGCGCTGGGAAGCGACTCGCGGCTCAGCGGTGCGCGCGATCTGCTCGATGAAATGCGCGGCATCGCAGCGCGTGGCGAGCTCGATCCCAGACAGCTACTGGGGCTGGTCACAACCCAGGCCGCGCGCATTCTGCGTCTGCCCACGAGCGGCGGCCTCGCAGCGGGGACGCCGGCAGATCTGGTGATTGTCGAGGATCGCGGTGGCGACGAGCGATGCGGCCTGGTGGGCATCGAACGCAGCCAGATCCGTGCGGTGGCGCGCAATGGCGTTCCCCGTATCGCCGATCCGGATTTCGCCGAATGGTTTGCCGTCGCCGGCATGGAAGCTGTGCCGGTGACACTGGACGGCAAACCGAAACTGCTGGCCAAGCCGCTGGCCGAGCCGGCGCTGATTGCGCTCGAGCCCGGACTTGAACTGGTGGCTGACCGAAGCGAACGCGATCTCGTCATGGAGGCCCGATGCCAGTGATGTCGCGTCCCCCGATTCTCGTGCCTGCAGAGGCTTACGCGTTGTGGGCACCCAGCTATCCGGCGCATGCCCACAATCCGGTGATGCAGGCCGAGCAACGCGCGATGCTGGGGCTGATGCCGTCCGGATTGCAGGGGCAGGCCGTACTCGACGCCGGCTGTGGCAGCGGGCGCTACATGTTGCATGCGCTGCGGCGCGGCGCGGCGCGCGTGATCGGCGTGGACCTTTCGCCGGAGATGCTCGAGCGAGCCGGCACGGAGCTGGCAGCGTTTCAACCCGATGCCGAAATTGATCTGGTACAGGGCAGCGTGGCCGCGCTGCCGGTGCCGGACGCGTGGGCGAATCTGACGATCTGCGCCCTGGTCGTCGGACATCTCGACGACCTGGAACACTCGCTGGCCGAGCTGCGCCGGGTGACCCGGCCCGGCGGCACGCTGCTGTGCAGCGATGTGCATCCGATCGGGCATGCGCTGGGCTGGCGGCGTGATTTCAAATCCGGCGACCGGCACTACGCCGTGCGGCATACGCAGCATCTGTACAGCGATTGGCACGCAGCCTGCGTGGCGCTTGGGCTGCGCATCGAACAGGTGCTGGAGCCGATGCTCGATCCGGCCGACATTCCCGACGGCGCGCACTTCGACCGCACGGCACTGGAAGTGCCGGTGGCGCTGGTATTCCAGCTGCGGTGCATGGCCTGATCAATGCGTACCTGAAGACATCCCATGACTCATCGTCCCATGCCTCATCGTCCCAGCACGCTGCTGGTCAACCCGACCGTCACCACGCGTCCGCGCTTTCCGCTGTCACTGTTGAACCTGGCTGCGGCGCTGGATCGCTTCGGCGACAGCCACATCGTGGACGGCAACGTCGATCGGAATCTCGTGGAGGCGACCCTGGCCGCCGCGGGGAAACAGCACTACGACGCCCTCGGCATCGGCATCATGGGTGGCCCGCAGCTGGCGCCGGCGATTGCCGTGTCCAGGGCGATACGCGAGCGTTATCCGTCGATGCCGATCATCTGGGGCGGTTACTTCCCCACGCTCTATACCGATACCACGCTGGCCGCGCCCTATGTGGACTACGCGGTGCGCGGGCAGGGCGAGGAAAGCCTGGTCGAACTGGTGTCGGTGCTGAACCGCGGTGGCGGCGACGATGCGCTGGCCAGGATCGCCGGTTTGTCCTGGCGCCGCGATGGCGAGATCGTGCACAACCCCAATCGCAGCTTCCAGCGCGGCGATGCCGCGCTGGTGCTTCCTTATGAAAAGCTGGGCGACCCGGACAAGTATCTGGCGAGCACCTTTCTCGGGCGCCGTACGGCCGTGCACCAGGCCTCGATCGGCTGCCGCTTCCGCTGCACGTTCTGCGGCGTGGCGGCGATGTTTGGCGGTGCGACATCGCTGCCGCCGGTCGAACGTCTGGAGCGCGAGCTGAGCTATCTCAAGTACGAGCTGGGTGCCGATTCCATCCTGTTCTACGACCACAACTTCTTCGACCGCGAGCAGGACATGATCCCGATGCTCAAGATCATGGCCACGCTCGAAATGCCCTGGTGGTGCTTCGCCCGCGCCGATGCCCTGCTCAAGCTTTCCGAAAGCACATGGGAGCTGGTGCGCAAGAGCAAACTGCGCATGGCCTATATCGGCGCCGAGTCACCGAGCGGCGCGATGCTGAAGGAAATCCGCAAGGGCACGCGGCCGGATCAGACGCTGGCGGTGGCTGAGCTGTGCCGGCGCCATGGTGTCATCCCCGAGTTCTCCTTCATGCTGGCGCCGCCGGTGAACACCGAAGAGGAAACCGAGCTGACGTTCGAGTTCATCCGTGAGCTGAAGCGGATCAACCCCGCGTCGGAAATCATCACCTACATCTACACGCCGCTGCCGGAGGGCAGCAAACACGAAAAGGATCGCGGCAAGCATCCTGCCGCGCCCTTGCTCGACCTGCATGGCGAGCCGGTGGTCTTTCCCGCCACGCCGGACGAATGGACACAGCGTCGCTGGGTGGACTACGCCTGCCACGCCGACGCGCCCTGGCTCAGCGAGAAGCTGCGCCAGCGCATCTACGACTTCGTCACCGTGCTGCGCTGCCGCTATCCCACCGTGCAGGACGTGCGTTCGCCCCGCTGGGCCAAGCGTGGCCTGAGCGCGATGGCCTCGTGGCGCTATCGCCATCGGCGCTATAACCATCCGTGGGAACTCAATATCGCCAATCGTTTCGTGCAATTGCGCACGCCACAAATCACGGGCGCGTAGCGATGACGGTCCTGCACGTCGCGCAGATCAATTTCCTGCAGGCACCGGAGGATCTCGCACCGATCCAGGTACTTGAGCAATGGCACTCGCTGGTGGATATCGCCGAAGTGGCGGCCAGTTCCGGCACCCGGGTGTCGGTGATCCAGGCGGCGGCGCGTGAGGACCTGATCACGCGCAACGGCATCGATTATCACTTCATCGATATCCGCGGACTGCAAGTGGCAAGAAACCGCGCGCGCCGCTTCGCCAGCCTGCTCGACGACCTCAAGGTCGACGTGCTGCATGGGCACGGTCTGGCCTTCGGCGAGGAGGCATTTGCCATATCGCAATGCCTGCCGCAGCTGCCGATCATCATGCAGGACCACGCTGACCGGCCACCACGCTGGTGGCGACGGCCACGGTGGCGGCGCTGGTATGCCGCCATGTCCGGCATCTCCTTCACCGCGCCCGAGCAGGTGCAACCGTTCAACCGCGTGCGCCTGTTCGATCCACTGGCGCATGTGTTCGCGATACCGGAATCCAGCTGCCGCTTCGCGCTGGGCGATCGTGATCAGGCGCGCGTCGAGACCGGGTTGCACGGCGACCCCTGCGTACTATGGGTAGGCCATCTGAACGCCGGCAAGGACCCGCTGGCCGTGCTTGACGGCATATCCCGCGCCGCGGTGCAACTGCCCGGCTTGCAGCTGTGGTGCGCGTTCGGCAGTGCGCCGTTGCTCGACGAAGTGCAGCACCGCGTCGAGCGCGATCTGCAACTCAAGGGGCGTGTGCACCTGCTGGGCAAGGTGACGCACGCGCGGATCGAGACATTGATGCAAGCCGCGGACATGTTCGTTTCTGGCAGCCACTCCGAGGGTTCCGGCTACGCACTGTTGGAAGCACTGGCCTGTGGTGCGGTACCGGTAGTCACGGACATTCCCTCGTTTCGCGCGCTGACCGGTGGCGGTCGTATCGGCAAGCTGTGGCCCTGTGGCGACGGGGCGCGGCTGGCCGAGGCGCTGATCTGCATGGCGGCGAGCCGGCCGTCGCCGGAACAGGTGCGCGCGCATTTCGACGCTGCACTGTCGTTTGTCGCCGTGGGCCGTCAGTGGGCCGCCGCGTATGCGCAGGTCCGCGATGAGCGGCGACGGAGGCGATCGTGAAGCTCGCGCTGGTGGTACCGGGTGGCGTGGATCGCAGCGGCGAGTTTCGGGTGATTCCGGCGCTGCTGGCCTTGATCCAGCGGCTGGCACGGGCGCACGAAGTGCATGTCTTCGCGCTGCATCAGGAAGCCATCGCGGCTCGTTGGGAACTCGCGGGTGCCACCATCCACAACATCGGCGACGGCTGGACCCGGCTGCGCGCGATCGCGGCGATCCGCGCCGAGCATCGCCGCGCGCCGTTCGATCTGATCCAGGCGATCTTCTCCGGTTCCTGCAGCCTGGTCGCTGTCGCCGCGGCAAAACTGCTGCGGCGGCCGAGCCTGGTGCATGTCGCCGGTGGCGAGCTCGTCGCGCTGCACGGTATCGACTACGGCGGGCGACGGCTGTGGAAGGGAAGGCTGCGCGAAGCGATGGTGCTGCGCGGCGCCGATGTCATCACGGCGGCCAGTGCGCCGATCATCGATTCGCTGCAGGCACTCGGCTTCAAGGCGCAGCGCGTGCCGCTCGGCGTCGATTTGCAGGCGTGGCCGCCATTGGCGCCGCGCGAGCGCAATACAGGGCCGGCGCGGCTGATCCACGTCGCCAGCCTCAATCGCGTGAAGGATCAGCCGGCCCTGCTGCGTCCATTGGCGGCGTTGGTCGGGAAGGGCCTGGAATTCCAGATGGACATCGTCGGTGTGGATACGCTGGGAGGCGAGATGCAGCAGCTGGTCCATCGGCTTGGACTGGAATCGCGCGTGCGATTTCATGGCTTCAAGACGCAGCGCGAATTGCGCCCGATGATGGAGTCCGCCGATCTGCTGGTGATGTCGTCGCTGCACGAGGCTGGCCCGCTGGTCCTGCTGGAAGCCGCGGTGGCAGGCGTGCCCGCGGTCGGTACCGCGGTCGGACATTTCGTGGAGTGGTCGCCTGCGGCGGCCCTCGCTGTACCCATCGGAAACGCGCCGGCCCTCGCCGATGCCATCCATCGAATGCTTGCCGATGAGGAACTGCGGCTCCAACTGGCCACGGAGGCGCAGCGTCGCGCGATGTTGGAGGATGCCGATTACACCGTTCAAATGTTCCAGGCTTTGTATCTTCAGCACACCCCTCTCGCGGCACGATGAAGCGAGCATGTCGAACCCACCTGGCAAGCGCATGCACCGGGCCGCGATCCGGCGTCCAGCCTGATCGTGATTCACGTCTTTATGCGAACACTCCCAACGCTCGCACTGCGCATCGCGCCGCAGTTCTCCAGACCACTCCTTTGAAGGGTGCGATGTGGGCGGCGCGGACCAGTGCCGCGAATGCGGCTCCGTGTGACCTATCCCGCGACAAGGCCGTCGCCTGTCCTGCCAGTTGCATCGCGCACTGGTGCAGGCACAGCACCCGTATTTTCCGGTCCGTCGTGGCCGCCGCGGCTTTGCGGAAGACGCGCTCCTGGTCGGCGCAAAGTTCCGCGAGGCGCAGGCGCGCGGTGGTCCTGTCCGGGTGTTCGCGAACCAGAGTCAAGATATCGGGTAGCGCAAGGACCTCGCTACGTGCAGCGAGTCGCAGCGCGAAGTCGTAGTCGGAATGGATGGGGATGGTTTCATCGAACCCGCCGATCTCCTCGATCAGCGATCGCTGCACGAGCATGGTCGGGACCGGTGTCGAGACCTTGAACCGAAGCAGTGGTTCGAGGATGTACCCGGAAACCGGCCGAGGCAGAAGATCCGACCGCTCCGGCAGCGATGTCCCCTCCGTGTCAATCAGCGAGTATCCCGTGTAGCTCCACCTGCATTCAGGTTGCGCGGCGAGCCGGCGCAGTTGCAATTCCAGTTTTCCGGGCAACCACAAGTCGTCCGAATCAAGAAATGCCACCCACTTGCTGCGCGCGTGCTTGAGGCCGGCGCTGCGGGCTGAAGTGAGATCGCCGCGGTGTTCCATCCAGAGTGGCCGGACGCGTGGATCATCGATCGCTTCGAGATAACCACGTGTGTCGTCGGTGGAACCGTCGTCGGCGACGATGAGCTCCCAGTTGCCGAATGTCTGTGCGACTACCGATGCAATAGCCTTGCGCAGCAGCGGCAAGCGGTTGTAGGTCGGCAGGACGACCGAAACCACTGGTGTTCCTCCAACCGAGCGATCGTTCATGGCTTCCGTTGTCGAAGTTCAGCGTGATTCCGCTCGTGCATGGTATCCCTTGCCAGCCAAGCCTGTTC
>DAHUXL010000091.1 GCA_027307195.1 Rhodanobacter sp.
CGTCCGCTGAAGAAGTTGAAGGACGCTGCCGCCTGATCGTTCTGACGCACTCACCCGAGTGTCTGTCACTGGAGTGCGACGGCATTGTCCGTCGCACTCTTCATTTGCGAATCGGAAAATTCTGCTTTGGCGAAACGCAACTGGCGTAACGCATGGTGCGTGGTGCCCGGAGCGGGGGTCGAACCCGCATAGCCTTGCGGCCGAGGGATTTTAAGTCCCTTGCGTATACCAGTTTCGCCATCCGGGCCGGATGTCGGAGCGCGTTGCAGACAGGGCTGCATGCGGCGCGACTCGTAGCATGCGCGCCGATTCCGGCTCAGCGTACGGTGCGGATCAGATCAGGCTCTTGAAGATGTGGATACCGGCACTGTATTCGCCGATGATCGTGCCCACGCTGACCAGGAAGAAGTTCAGCAGGGTGCGCGCGACGCGGTTCTTCCACCAGCCGCTCCAGTGCACGATGTCGTCGCGCAAGGTATCGAAGTCGACCACGCGCGGGCGACGCACCCAGGCTTCGGCCATCGCGCTGATGCCACCGGCAGGAATGCCGGGGCGGAACGGCTTGATCGGTGCGGCAATGAAGGCGGCGAGGATACTGAGCGGATGACCGCCGGCAGCCAGTGCGCCGAGGGCGGCGAAGCCGCCGGTGAACAGCACCCATGCCGTCAGTGCCTGGGTACCCAGCGCGGTATTGCGATGGAACGCATAGGCAATCGCCGCAAATACCAGCAATACCAACGCTGCCGCCAGCCACTTCGGCCAGCGGGCCTTCAGCGGTGTGGTGGCCAGTGCGGCGACGGTGGTGGCAGGATCACTCTTCTGTTCCTGCAGCAGGGCGCTCAAACCCTTGAGATGGCCGGCACCGATCACCACCAGCACGCGGCGCGGCTCGATCGTAGCCGAGCGTGCAGCTTCCTCGCGCAGGCGCGCGGCCATGAATGTATCGCGTTCGCCGATCAGGCTTTCATATAGTGGCTTGGACTCAGAGGCGAATTCGCTGAAAGCGCTCTCCAGCAGATCCCCCTGTTTCAGTTTCTCGATCTCGCTCTGCTCGATTTCCTCGCGCTCGAACACGCTGGCCAGCAGGCCGCCGAGCAGGCCGAAGCGCTGCCAGAAGCCGACGCTGTGCCAGGCACGCTTGAGCGTGGTGCCGACTTCGCGGTCGATCAGCCACAGCGGCAAACCACGCTGATCAGCGCCATCCATCGCCGCCTTCATCTCGGCACCAGGCTGGAGGCCGGACTGGTCGGCCAAGCGCTTCTGGAACGTCGACAGTACCAGGCTGGCGGCGACCATGCCGGCCTTGCCCTGGCGGATCACCTTGAACAGATCCATCTGCTTGAACGCTTCCGGATCGCGCATGCTCTGCGCGCGGCTGTCGCACAGCTCCACTGCTACCGCATCGAAATGCTCGTGTGCCAGCAGTGCATCGACGGCGTCGACGCTGCTGCGCGAGACGTGCGCGGTGCCCAGCAGCACATATTCCACGCCGTCACGCTGCACGCGTTCGATCGGCTGGCCCTGCAAGGCAGGCAACAGGGCAAGGTCGGTTTCGGGAACACTCATGCGATCAGCAGGCCGGTCTCAAGGGGAAATCCAAGCATGGGGACGCCAGCCATGCGGAACAAGCTACGCGGTGGTGTACCAACGCGGTGTCAGTCACGAAAACGCCGGAGCAGGTCGGCATAGGCATCGATGCGGCGGTCGCGCAGGAATGGCCAGATCCGCCGCACATGCTCGCTGCGCGCCAGATCGACCTCGGCCAGCAGCAGCTCGCGAGCGTCGGTGCCAGCCTGTGCGAGGAACTCGCCCTGCGGACCGGCGACAAAACTGGAGCCCCAGAACTGGATGCCGGCACCGACGGCAGAGGGATCGGCCTCGTAGCCGGTGCGGTTGCATGACAGCAGCGGCAGACCGTTGGCCACCGCGTGGCCACGCTGCACGGTGATCCAGGCGTCGCGCTGGCGATCCTTCTCGGCCTGCGCATCGTTCGGATCCCAGCCGATCGCGGTGGGGTAGAGCAGCAGTTCGGCGCCCGCCAGTGCCATCAGGCGCGCGGCTTCCGGATACCACTGGTCCCAGCACACCAGCACGCCGAGCCGGCCGACCGAGGTGTCGATCGGCTCGAAACCGAGATCGCCCGGCGTGAAGTAGAATTTCTCGTAGAACGCCGGATCGTCCGGGATGTGCATCTTGCGGTACTTGCCGGCGATCGCGGCCGAGCGATCGAACACCACTGCCGTGTTGTGATACAGACCGGTGGCACGCTTCTCGAACAGCGAGGCAACCACCACCAGCTTCAACTCCTCGGCCAGTCCGCCGATGCGCGCGGTGCCGGGGCCGGGAATCGTCTCGGCCTGATCGAAGACCTCGACCGACTCGTGCTGGCAGAAATACGAACCGTTGTGCAGCTCCTGCAGCAACACCAGCTCGACGCCGGCTGCAGCGGCTTCACGCAGGCCGGCCTCGATCGCATCGAGATTGGCATCGCGGCTGCCCCGGTCGGTTTCCTGCAGCAGGGCGACCTTGAGGGTCTTGCGGGTCATCGGCTTTGGTCCTGACTTGATGGTTCGTATTGGCAACCCGCGAAGTTTAGCGGATGCCGACAAAACTCAGGCCAGACCGGCCGGCAACTGCATGGTGATGCAGTGCAGGCTGCCGTTCTGCCAGATCAGCGGGCGGCATGGCACCTGTACGATTTCGCGGCCGGGATGGGCAGTGCCGATGATGCGTGCGGCCTCGTCATCGGCCGGGTCGCCATAGGCCGGCACCAGCACGGCGCCGTTGACGATCAGGTAGTTCGCGTAAGAGGCAGCGAGCCGGCGACCTTCGTCGAGAATGGGTTTCGCCCACGGCAACGGGTATAGCTCGTATGGGCGGCCATCGACGGTGCGCAACGCGGCCAGTTCGGCACCCATCCGCTGCAGTTCGTCGTGATGCGGGTCGCTGGCGTCATCGCAGGCCTGGAACACGATGCGTTCGCCCGGCGCGAAGCGCGCCAGCGTGTCGATGTGCGCATCGGTGTCATCGCCTTCGAGATAGCCGTAATCCAGCCACAGCACGCGTGCAGCGTGCAGGCTGTCGCGCAGGATCGCGCTCATCTCCTCGCGCGACTGCTCGGGGTGACGCTGCACCAGGCAGCGCCAGGTGGTGAGTACGGTGCCTGCGCCATCGCTCTCGATGCCGCCGCCTTCCAGCGCCCAGTCGATGCGCTTGTGCGCGGCATGGCCGAATACGCCGGCCTCGACCAGCCCGGCGATCAGCGCATCGTCCTGCTCGGCGCCGAACTTGCCGCCCCAGCCGGTGAAGCGGAAGTCGGTGAGCTGGAAGCTCGCATCGCTGGCTTTCAGGGTGATCGGGCCGGAGTCGCGCAGCCAGGTGTCGTCGTACGGCAGCTCGACGAAGCGGATGCGGGCGAGGTCGAGCTTGACGCTGCGCAGCTGGGCCTCGACATGGGCCTGCAGGGTGGCGTCAGCCACCACGATGATCAGCGGCTGGAATCGCGTTACAGCCGCTGCCAGTGCCACATAGGTGGTTTCCACCGCAGCCAGGCGCTCGGCCCAGTCAGTGTCGGCATGCGGCCAGGCAATCAGTACCGCGGCCTGCGGTTCCCATTCCGCCGGCAGGCGCAAGGAGGGGTCGGTCATGACAGGATTCTCGTGCGAATAGTGCGGCGCCTGCACCGGCGCCAGGTCGCGCATTTTAAGCGATAGCATGACGACAAAACGGGAGGACCGCCGTCTTGCACGCCCGCAGGGCGTCCGCCAGGGTGGCGAACACGGGGTGAGGTATGCGCCATGACAAAACGGCAGGACTGCCGTTTTGCACGCCGGCAGGGCGTCTGCCAATGAAAACGCGGCCCGTGTTGCCACGGGCCGCGTCGTTGAAAAGCATGGTCAGTTGACGGCAGCCGGATTGGTATTGTTGCCGGCCGGCGTGTTGAGCACGGCATGGATCACGTGCTCATGCTCGAAGTACACGATG
>DAHUXL010000092.1 GCA_027307195.1 Rhodanobacter sp.
TCGTCGCCCATGCGGCAGGTGCCGACCGGGTGATAGATCGTGTCGGCGTGGGCGCGGATGAGCTGGCGCAGGGTTGCGTCATCATCGTGTCCGCTGCCGTAGATCGTGCGTCCGTTCCAGCTGGCCAGCGTGGGTGCGGCCATGATGCGCTGGCTGATCTTCGTGCCGGCGACCAGGGTGTCGAGATCGCGTGGGTCGCCGAGGAAATTCGGATCGATCAGCGGTGCATCGCTGACGTCGGTGCTGGCCAGCCGAACCTGACCTCGGCTGTGCGGGCGCAACACGCAGATGTGGATCGAATAGCCTGAGCCCAGGTGCAACTTGCGGTTGTGGTCGTCGACGATGCCGATGCAGAAGTGCAGTTGCAGGTCGGGTCGGTCGAGCGAGGGATCGCTCTTGAGGAAGCCGCCGGCTTCGGCCACGTTCGTGGTCAGCATGCCGCGCCCGTCGCGACTCCATGCGCGCAGGCTCATCATGCCCCGGTACAGCACCGGCAAGGTGAGGCCGAACAGGCCGGGCGCCTTGGCGCGCACGTTCAAGGTGTAGTCGACATGGTCCTGCAGGTTCTGCCCGACCTGAGCGCGATCCGCCACCACATCGATGCCGTGCTCACGCAGGTGTTCGGCCGGGCCCACGCCCGAGGCCATCAATAGTTGCGGCGAGCCGAACGCACCGGCCGACAGGATGACCTCGCCGCGCACGCTCAGCGAATGCTCGGCCCCGCCCTTGCGATAGACCACGCCGGTGGCACGCTTGCCGTCGAAGCGGATGCGCCGGACCTGAGCGTTGGCGATCACCTGCAGGTTGGCTGGCCGCGCGCCGGCTGCACCGAGGTAGGCTTCGGCGGCGTTGAAACGGCGGCCGGCTTTCTGGAAGACCTGATAGGCGCCGACGCCTTCCTGCACGGCGCCGTTGAAATCGTCGTTGCGCGGAAAACCCGCCTGCACGGCGGCTTCGATCAGTGCCTGCGTCGCCGGATTTTTCTCGCGCAGATCCTCGACCCGCAACGGGCCACCGACGCCGTGCAGCGCCGAGGCGCCGCGCATGTTGTCCTCGCCGCGCTTGAAATACGGCAGCACGTCGCTCCAGCCCCAACCATGGCAACCCAGCGCTGCCCAGCCGTCGTAATCCTGCGGCTGGCCGCGCATGTAGATCATCGCGTTGATAAGGCTGGAACCGCCGACGCCGCGCCCGCGCGGCTGGAAACCCTGGCGCCCCTGCAGTCCCGCCTGCGGTGTCGTGGTGTAGGCGTAATTCGCCGAGCCTTTCAGGCTCACCAGGGCAGCGATGCCCAGCGGCACTTTCGAGCGCAGCGGCGTGCGCTCCGGCCCGGCCTCGATGATGGCGACGGTCAGGTCGGGCCGCGCCGCGGCCAGTCGTGCGGCCACCGCGCAGCCGGCCGGGCCGGCACCCACCACGAGATAATCCACCGAGTCGGCCATCGTTTGTTTCCTGCAGGAAATCGTTGTGTTGTTGCAGGCTAGCCCCTGCACCCTGGGCGATCACGACGCAGCGCAGTAAACGGAAGCTGCTTTCCTGGCCAGCTTTCACCGGGAGACCGCGATGCGTCGATACGGCTCCCGCAAGGTCCGGCCCCTGTCGACCGTGCCGTTCGAACAGCACGGCCGGATACAGGTAACCTGCCCTACCCTTGGCCGCACCGGGCACACGCTGCTGGTGCTGCCGGTGATTGCCGAACCTGTACCTGCAAGGACTTTCATGATGCACCACCCGTGGCGGCGAACCTTCGTGCTGGCGATCCTGCTCCTCGCTGCGCAGACCGCGTTTGCGCAGGCACCGAAAACCGTGCTGCTGCAGGACCTGACCTGGACGGAGCTGCGCGATCAGATCCAGAACGGCAAGACCACCATCATCATCCCGATCGGCGCGACCGAGCAGAGCGGCCCGGATGTCGCGCTGGGCAAGCACAACGCGCGGGTGGCGTGGCTGTCGCAAAGGATTGCCGAGAAGCTGGGCAATGCACTCGTGGCGCCGGTGATCGCCTATGTACCCGAAGGTGGCTATGCGCCGCCGACGTCGCACATGCGCTTTCCCGGCACCATCACCATTCCGGACGAGGTGTTCGAGAAAATGCTGGAATCCGCCGCGAACAGTCTTGCGGTGCACGGCTTCCGCAACATCGTCTTCCTGGGCGACCACGGCGGCTATCAGAAGGATCTCCAGCGGGTGGTCGCCCATCTCAACAATAGCTGGGCCGGCTCGACGACACGGGCCTTCGTGCCGCCGGAATACTATGGCGCCAGCTCGGACGGCTACGCGCAGATCCTGCGCCAGCGGGGTTATCGCGATGACGAGATCGGCACGCATGCCGGACTCGCCGACACGTCCCTGCAACTGGCCGTCGCCCCGCAGATGGTCAGGCTGGATCGACTGCGCACCAGCGCGAAGCTCGGCCCGGCGGACGGCGTCTACGGCGGCGACCCACGCCGTTCCAGCGCCGAACTCGGCCGGCTGGGTATCGATGCAATCGTGTCGCGAACGGTCGATGCGCTCAGGAAAGACACCGCTGGGCGATAATGTTCCGGCTGGCATCTTCCCCCATCCCTTGATGATGAAATCACCATGACCACACATCCCCCCCGTCTCTTCCGGATCGCCGCGTGTGCTGGCGTCGCCCTGGCAGCTGGCTGTGCCGCCTCCATCGCCGCAGCTGCGCAGTCGGTCACGACCGTGGCCGGCATGCCGCGGGTCGTGGATGCCCGCAACATGTACAGCGAGGCTGGCGCCAATCACCTCAGTCCCGCCGTGGCCGGTGCGTTGCCGCGGATCTATGTGCCGAACCTGCGCTCGAAGACGGTGTCCGTGATCGATCCGGCGACGTTCAAGGTGGTCGACACCTTCCGTGTCGGCCAGAGCCCGCAGCATGTGGTTCCTTCATGGGATCTGCAGACGCTGTGGGTGACCAACAACGCCGAAGGCAAGAACGACGGCAGCCTCACCCCGATCAATACGAAGACGGGCAAGCCGGGCACGGCCATCCCGGTCGACGATCCCTACAACATGTACTTCACTCCGGATGGCAAGGAAGCGATCGTGGTGGCGGAAGCACATGCGCGGCTGGATTTCCGCGATGCGCACACGATGGCCCTGCACAACAGCCTGCAGGTGCCGGAGTGCAAGGGCATCAACCACGCCGATTTCTCGATCGACGGCCGCTATGCGATCTTCACCTGCGAATTCGGCGGCAAGCTGGCCAAGATCGACATGGTCAAGCGCAAGGTGGTCGGCTATCTGCTGCTCGACAAGAAGGGCATGCCGCAGGACATCCGCGTCTCGCCGGATGGCAAGGTGTTCTACGTCGCCGACATGATGGCGAATGGTGTGTATCTGGTCGACGGCGACAGCTTCACCCGGATCGGTTTCATTCCGACCAGCATCGGTACGCACGGCATGTATCCGAGCCGCGACGGTACGAAGCTGTATGTCGCCAATCGCGGCACCAATCAGATTCACGGCAAGCGCCACGGCAAGGGCAGCGTGTCGGTGATCGACTTCGCCACACGCAAGGTCGTCGCGAACTGGCCGATTCCGCACGGCGGCAGCCCGGACATGGGCAATGTCAGCGCCGACGGAAAGCTGTTGTGGCTTTCGGGTCGTTTCGACGATGTCGTCTACGCGTTCGACACGACCACCGGCGCGGTCAGGTCGATCAAGGTCGGCGCCGAGCCGCACGGGCTGGCCGTCTGGCCGCAGCCCGGGCGCTATTCGCTGGGCCACACCGGCATCATGCGTTGATGACTGGCACGAGCGCCGCATAGCACGCATCCGCTGCACGAGGTCGCATGGGCATCGATCCACACAGCGATGCGAAGATCCTCGACGCGTGGCAGCGGAATGCAGGGCCATGGACCACCGTCGTGCGCGAGCAGCGGATCGAGAGTCGGCGGCTGGTGACAGATCGGGCGATCATCGAGGCCACGCTCAGCCGCTCGCCGGGCTTGGTGCTCGACCTCGGCTGCGGCGAGGGCTGGCTGGCCCGCGCACTGGCCGCCAGCGGCATCGACGTGATCGGCATCGATGCGGTTCCCGCGTTGATCGAGCAAGCCCGGCTGGCGGGTGGCGGCGACTTCCGGGTGATGACGTATGAGGACATCGCTGCCGGCAGGCTCGACGCGTCCGCCGATGCCGTCGTGTGCAACTTCGCGCTGCTCGGCAATGAGTCTGTCGCAGGCCTGTTCGGTGCTGTTCGCTCCCTGCTCAATCCACGCGGCAGCTTGCTGGTGCAGACGCTGCATCCACTCGTCGCGTGTGGCGACCAGCCCTACCTGGACGGCTGGCGTGAAGGCTCATGGGCGGGATTCAATGCCGGCTTCCATGATCCGGCCCCGTGGTATTTCCGGACGCTGGAAAGCTGGATCAGGCTCTTTGCGAAATATGGATTCCAGCTGCTGGAGCTGCGCGAGCCACTGCATCCGCGGACGCACCAGCCCGTGTCGGTGATCTTCATCGCGCAGACAGCGGATTGACGGGTGCGGCAACGGATATAAGCAAAAGTTGCAAATGAATCTGTTGACCGCACTGCAGCAATCCCTCTAAGGTCGGTGCCATGTCGCCGCTTTCCACGCCAGCACGCATGCACTTCGACCCGGCTTCCGCCGGTCGTGCGCCGTTGCCGGCGGGCGTCAACGCTCGTTCCATCGCCACCACGATTACGACTACCACCACTACTCGGTCGGGGTGGGTGTCCGTGCGCGAATAGGTTCTTCACTACGCAACGGCCCCGCCCTCGATGAGGCGGGCCGGCGTACTCCCAGACACAAGCCGATCCGCCAGCGAGCACGGGCCTCAACAGGAGGTCATCGTGAACATCTGTGCGTCCGAACTTGCCGAACTCCCGCAACGGCTCCCGCTTCCATGGCCGGCAGCGGTGACGGCCCCACCGCGGCGCGTACTGGCTGTCGGTGTAATCGGTCCCGGCCGCGTCGGCAGCGCCCTGCTGGAACAGTTGCGGGCCGCGCAGCCGCGGCTGGTTCGCGACAGCGGACTGGAACTGCGGCTGTGCGGCGTAGTGGCCAGCAAGCGCATGTGGCTGGACTGCGACGACGCCGAACTCAACGGTCGCCACGACGGTGCGCAGATCTGGCGACCGAATGATCTCGATGCGTTTGCCGAACACGTGGGCGGCAACGACGGCCGGCACGCACTGCTGATCGACTGCAGCGCGAACGACGACGTGGCCGCGCACTATCCGCGCTGGCTCGCCGCCGGCATGCACGTGGTGACACCGAACAAGCTCGCCGGCAGCGGACCGTTACCGCGCTGGCAGGCCATCCGCGCGGCGTGCGCCAGCGGCGCGCGCTTCCGCTACGAGGCCACCGTGTGTGCCGGCCTGCCGGTGGTGCAGACGCTGCGCGACCTGCTCGATACCGGTGACGAACTGCTCGCGGTGGAAGGCATGTTCTCCGGCACGCTGGCGTGGCTGTGCAACCGCCATGATGGCCAGCAGCCGTTCTCGGCGCTGGTGCGCGAGGCACATGCGTTGGGCTACACCGAGCCGGATCCGCGCGACGATCTGTCCGGTCTCGACGTGGCGCGCAAGCTGGTGATCCTGGCGCGGGAGGCGGGCTGGCCGCTGTCGCTGGAAGACGTCGTGGTGGAAAGTCTGGTGCCCGACTCGCTGGCCGCCTTGCCGCTCGAAGCCTGCATGCAGCGACTGCACGAACTGGATGCGCTGATGTCCGCCCGGCTGGCCGAGGCGCGGGCCAGTGGCGGCGTGCTGCGCTATGTCGCCAGCCTGGACCGTCACGGCCGCGCCCGCGTCAAGCTGGTCGTGCTGCCGGCAAAGCATCCATTCGCACATACGCGGCTGACCGACAACATCGTGCAGTTCACCACACGCCGCTACTGCGATAATCCGCTGTCGGTGCAAGGCCCCGGCGCCGGCCCGGAAGTGACCGCCGCCGGTGTGTTCACCGATCTGCTGCGTATCGCCGAGTCGCTGGAGGCACGCGCGTGAATTCCCTATTGCTGGAACCCAACATGGCTTCACCGCGCCTCCCCAAACCCCCACAGGTCGCCTGCGCCTTCGCACCCGCCAGCGTCGGCAACGTCGGGGTGGGTTTCGACCTGCTCGGCCACAGCGTGGCTGGCGTCGGCGATCGTGCCGAAGTGCGCCGCATCGACGAACCGGTGGTGCGCATCGCGGCGATCCGCGGCTGCGTCACCGAGCTGCCGACCGATCCGCGCCAGAACACTGCCGGCGTCGCCCTGCTCGCATTGCGCAAGGCGCTCGGCCTGCAGCACGGTTTCGAGCTGGTGCTGCACAAGGGCATTGCGCTGGGTTCGGGCATGGGCGGTTCGGCCGCGTCCTGCGTGGCGGCGCTGGTCGCCGCGAATGCATTGCTTGCGCAGCCATTGCCGCGTGAATCGCTGTATGGCTTCGCGCTGGACGGCGAAGCGGTGGCCAGCGGCAGCCGGCATGGTGACAACCTCGGCTCGATGCTGCTGGGCGGCCTGGTGCTGTCCACCCACGAACGGCTGCTGCGCATCGAGGTGCCGGCCGAATGGTTTTGCGCGCTGGTGCATCCGCATGTGGTGCTGGAGACGCGCAAGGCGCGCGCCGCACTGGCCGGCCATTACGCACTCGGCGAGTTCGTCGCGCAAAGCACGAATCTCGCGCTGGTGCTGGCCGGCTGCTACCGCGGTGACGCGGCGCTGGTGCGTGAAGGCCTGAAGGATGTACTGGTGGAACCACGCCGCGCGCCGTTGATCCCGAACTTCGCGCGGGTGAAACAGGCCGCACTGGATCATCACGCGCTGGGTTCCAGCATCTCCGGCGCCGGTCCCAGCGTGTTCGGCTGGTATGACAACCGCAGCGATGCCGAAGCCGCGTCGGTCGCGATGCAGGCCGCCTTTGCCGAGGCCGCCCTGGACAGCGATGCGTGGGTGTCGCCGATCGATGGGCCGGCCGCCGCGTTGATCAGCTCTATCGCCGACGAGGCTCAGCCATGAGCGCGGCTCATGCAGGCTGGACACTGTTCGCCGGCTCCTGGCTCTGCATGACAAGTGCGGCGGGCAGTGCCCGCGCTGCGAAGCCGGTATCTGCGATCGAGACGGACTCATGAGTCCGCTCGAACCGATCCGCTATCACAGCACCCGTAACGCCGGTCTGACCGTGCAGATCAGCCAGGCGATCGCCGCCGGGTTGGCGCCCGATGGCGGTTTGTACGTCCCGGAGGTGTTGCCGGCGATTGATCCTGCCGCATTCGATCCCCACGGCTCGCTCGCCGACACCGCGGCCACCTTGCTGGCGCCGTTCTTCGCCGGCGATGCGCTGGCCGACGCGTTGCCGGCGATCTGTGCCGAGGCATTCACCTTCGATGCACCGCTGCGTTCGCTGTCCTCGCATCCGAATACGATGATGCTGGAGCTGTTCCATGGCCCCACCTCGGCCTTCAAGGATTTCGGTGCGCGCTTCCTCGCCGCCTGCCTGCGCCGGTTGCCGCGCACTGATGCACGCCCACTGACGATTCTGGTCGCCACTTCCGGCGACACCGGCGCGGCGGTGGCGGCCGCGTTCCATCGCCAGCCGGGTGTGCGCGTGGTGATCCTGTATCCCGACGGACTGGTCTCGCCGCGACAGGCGCATCAGCTCGGCTGCTTCGGCGACAACGTCAGTGCGCTGCGCGTGGCCGGCCGCTTCGACGACTGCCAGCGCATGGTGAAAGCCGCGCTCAACGATGCGTCACTGCAGGCCGAGCTGCCGCTGTCCTCGGCCAACAGCATCAGCCTCGGCCGCCTGCTGCCGCAGATGAGCTACTACGCGCATGCGGCGCTGGGCTGGTGGCGCGAGCACGGCACGCCGCTGAACTTCATTGTGCCCACCGGCAACCTCGGCAACGCGCTGGCCTGCCTGTGGGTGCGCGAGATGGGGCTGCCGGTGGGCGATGTACGACTGGCCTGCAACGCGAACGCGACCTTGCCCGAGTTCTTCCAAGGCCAGAACTACAGTCCGCGCGAGGCTGTCGCCACCTTGGCCAATGCGATGGACGTGGGCGCTCCCAGCAACTTCGAACGCCTGCTCTGGACCTGGCGCAACGACGACGACGAGCTGCGCCACGCGCTGCGCGCCGAGAGCGTGGACGACGACGCTATTTGCGCCACCGTGCTCCAGCATGCTCGCGGACAAGGCGAGGTGGTCTGCCCACACACCGCCACCGCTCTCGCACTGCGAGACCGAGCGGCTCCGCGCGAAGATCATCCTTGGGCTGTCGTCGCTACGGCCCACCCGGCCAAGTTCGAAACCGTGCTGGAACCCCTGCTCGGCCACCCGATGGCAGTACCGCCAGCCTTGGCGACCATGCTCGAGCGACCGGCGAAGGCAGAGGCGATGGCGGCGACAGACGAGGCGCTGGAGCGGTGGCTGCGCGAGCACGCTCGAGGATCCACGGGCAGTCGATCTTGATCGACAGTCGCGGCAGCGGCATGGCGGCCAATGGACCCATCTTTTCTAGCGAACCGGTGCTTGCGCCTGAAAACCGACGGGTTTAGGTTCTGTGCGGGGAGCCAGTGGGTCTGTCCACGGGCCGGAGTCCATGCAGCATGGCCGGCAGGGATAACCGTCTGGAATCGGGCCCCTCGCATCATCCGATGCTCAACCAACTCGTTCTTCTATGAGGGATCGTCACATGAAGAGATTGGCTTTCATTTGTACGTTGGTCGCGCTGGCATCGCCCGCGCTCCATGCGCAGAGCTCCAGGGAACAATTGCCCTCGCAATCCGCGTACAACATCCAGCAAAATCAGATGCGGCAGCAGCAGAACTCGGACTTCAATTTCCAGCGTAACGATCGCCAGGTCTGGATCAACTCCATGTCCAACCTGACCAAGCTTCGCGGCAAACTCGCGGAGGCCTGGCAAACCAGGGGCATGTCCCCGCAAGAAGCGCAGGAGGTGGCGGCGGCGTACAAGCCGGACCTTGCGGATAACCTCCATCACGCTTCCTTGCGGGGCAAGAGCGACAAGGAAATCGACGCCATGCTCCAGTCTGCCGTGGCCCAAAAGGACTACCTGCTCGCCGATAAGATGCTCATCGACCACGAGCTGCATCAACAGAGGCACGGAACGTCGACCTTGCAGGGAGGGGTACCCTGACGCGTTGCGTTGAGAAATCCACTACACAACGCTCCGGGGGCAGGCCCGCATTTCTCGATGCAGGCGGGCCTGTGCTCCCAGCCAGCCTCATGGAAAATGTTGTCCAAAGCGGGGCGATGACGCCCGGGCGTTCGTCGCATTCGCGGCGAAGACGACCACACCAGCGCCAAACGCGTCAGGAAATCGCGCTCGGGTCTATTCTGTCCGCCGAGGCCTGGCATTGCGCTCGCACCAGTTTTTCCAGTACGGCCCGGTCGACGCAGGTGATCGGCGCGGCCTCGCCGAATGTCAGCCGGCTGAATCTTGTCTGCGTGATCTATGCCATCAGCAGGCTGGTGATCTCCGTCTGCGTCAAATGCAGACGCAAAGTGAAAGCGTCTTATCCACGATTCGCGCTCCTCTCCATGGCCAAGTCCAGCCCTCCGGGCGCGTCGCCAGAAGCTGCCATGGCGCTCATACAGGAGAGCCGGGCGAACTGTGGCGCGCTACTCATATTCGCCATTTGTGATTGTCATTGTCATTGTCAACCATTTTGAGTTGTATCTATGACGTACTGCGGGTGCAACACTCGGCAAGCACATGAGTCTCAAAGCATCCGCTTCCCGCCATTTTGGGCAACGCCTTCAGCAGGCGCTCGACCGCACGATGATTCCTTCCGGTCGACAGCGCACGACGGCGCTGGCCAACTACTGCGCCATCGCCTGCGAGACGGCACGACTGTGGCTGGCTGGCCGTGCCATACCCGAACTCGGCCGCCTGATCGAGATCGCCGACGATTGCCGGGGCAGCCTGAATTGGCTGGCAACGGGGCGCGGCCCGATGGTAGTGCCGCCGTCCCTGGGCGAGGAAGCCAGGAACTACGAAGTGCTGAGCCAGGACGAACAGAAGGTGCTCAAGGCCGTCCGCAAGCTCTCGGTCAAACGCCGCCAGGGCCTGCTGGCCTTGCTCGACGCACGCGACTGAACACAGGCGGCAGTGCAGCGTCGTGCGCGGCATCATTTCACCGCATAAAACGGCCCCGAATCCGAGACCGCCGCAGCGTGCGTAAATACTTGGACGGCTAGCCGTCCAAACCGCATCCGGCAGGCTTAGAAGTTTTCGTCATAATAAAAACAGTTGACAGCTCCGTACGACCTGCCTTACGGTCAACCACATGTCGCAGCGCAACAGCCACCGCCGCATCACCGAAAATAATCGTCTCGCGACGATTGCCGGTCTGCTGCAGGCTCGCGGCACGCTTCTTCTTGCCCTTGTACTCGTACTCCTTATTACCAACGGAGGTGCGGGCTGAGGGCATGTGTCCAGGTAACTAAGCAATAACCTGAAGACTCCCAAAGAACCCCGCACCGGCAACGGCGCGGGGTTTTTTGTTGCCCTCGGCTCGCATCAGCGGAGCCAGCGATGAATACCGAATCAGACGTAGCAACATCAACCACCGGCAGCATCAACGCTGCCGATGATCGCGTACGCATCTTCGACACCACCTTGCGCGACGGCGAGCAGGCACCCGGCTTCTCGATGGACCGGCGTACAAAATTGCGCATTGCACAAGCGCTGGAAGCGCTCGGCGTCGACGTGCTGGAAGCGGGTTTCCCGCAGGCCTCGCCGGATGATTTCGCCGCGGTGGCCGAAATCGCACGCACGCTGAAGACCACCACGGTGTGCGCGCTGGCGCGCTGCCAGAGCGGCGACATCGACAGCGCCGCACGTGCGCTGGAACAGGCACGGCATGCGCGCATCCATGTGTTCCTGTCGACCAGCCCGCTGCACCGCGAGCACAAGCTGGGCATGAGCAAGGCGCAGGTGGTCGATGCCGCGGTGGCCGCGGTGGAGCGTGCCCGCGGGCTGTGCCACGAAGTGGAGTTCTCCGCCGAGGATGCGCTGCGCACCGAACCCGAGTTCCTCGCCGAGGTGTTCAGCGCCGCGGTCGCCGCCGGTGCCACCACGCTGAATGCGCCGGATACCGTGGGCTACACCACGCCGGCCGAGATCGTCGAACTGTTCACCTACCTGCGTCGGCATGTGCGCGATGCCGACAAGGTGATTTTTTCCAGCCATTGCCACGACGACCTCGGCATGGCGGTGGCGAACAGCCTGGCCGCGGTGAGCGCCGGTGCGCGCCAGGTGGAATGCACGATCAACGGCATCGGCGAGCGCGCCGGCAACGCTGCGCTGGAGGAGGTCGTGATGGCGCTGAAGGTGCGCGCGCCGCACTTCGGCGTGGGCACGCGCATCGACACGCGCCGGCTGTATCCCACCTCGCGTCTGCTGACCCAGCTGACCGGACAGGCGGTGCCGCGCAACAAGGCGATCGTGGGCGACAACGCGTTCGCGCACGAATCGGGCATCCACCAGCACGGCATGCTCAAGCATCGCGGCACCTACGAGATCATGCGCCCGCAGGACGTCGGCATTGCCGAGACGAAGCTGGTCATGGGCAAGCATTCCGGCCGCGCCGCGTTGCGCCAGCGCCTGGAAACCCTGGGCCACACGCCGGACGATGCGGCGCTGGATGCGATCTTCGTGCGCTTCAAGACGCTGGCCGACAGGAAGCGCGAAGTGCACGACGAGGATCTGGAAGCGATCGCACTGGGCCTGGACCCGGACGCTGCCGGCCCATGGCGATTGATGCAGCTGAACACCAGCACGCATCTGGGCGGCAGCGCCTCGGCTTCGGTGAAGCTGCGCCATGACGACGGCCGCGAAGCCGGCGAAGCAGCGATCGGCGATGGTCCGGTCGACGCCGTGCTGCGCGCGATCGAACGCGCGACCGGCAACGCGCTGCAGCTGACCGACTTCAAGGTACGCGCCGTCAGCGAAGGCGGCGACGCCCAGGGCCACGCCCAGCTCACCGCCCGCCATGCCGCGCGCGAATGGCTCGGGCACGGCGTCAGCACCGACATCGTCGAGGCCACCGCGCAGGCCGCGCTGGCCATCGTCAACCGCATCGAGCGACAGACGCCGGCCACGCCGCCGGTCGCCGTCGCCAACCTGTAATCACCCGAGGAGCTTCAGATGAGCAACACGCCTTTCCTCTGGCACAACGGTCGCATCAAGCCCTGGGCCGAGGCCAGCGTCCATGTCAGCACGCATGCCCTGCACTACGGCTCCTCGGTGTTCGAGGGCGAGCGCGTCTACGCCACGCCGCAAGGCCCGGCGTATTTCCGGCTGGCCGAACACACGCGCCGGTTGTTCGAGTCGGCCGCGATCTACGAGATCGAGATCGGCTACAGCGAGGACGAGATCAACGCCGCCTGCATGGAACTGATCCGCGCCAACGCGATGCGCTCGGCCTACGTGCGGCCGATCGTGTTCCGCGGCGCCGGTGGCCTGGGCGTGTTGCCGAAAAATGGCGCGCCGGTCGAGGTGGCGATCATGGCGCTGGACTGGGGCGCGTATCTGGGCGACGCGGTGGAAAATGGCGCGGACGTGTGCGTGTCTTCGTGGCATCGCCCCGCACCGAACACCTTGCCGAGCTGGGCCAAGGCCGGCGGCAACTACCTCAGCAGCCAGCTGATCGGTCTGGAAGCGCGCCGCGGCGGTTACGACGAAGGCATCGCGCTGGGCCACAACGGCCTGCTCAGCGAAGGCGCCGGCGAAAATCTGTTCCTGGTCAAGCGCGGCAAGCTGCTCACGCCGCCGTCGAGCGCCGGCATTCTCGCCGGCATCACCCGCGACAGCGTGCTCACGCTGGCCGCCGATCTCGGCATCGCGCTGGAAGAGCGCGACCTGCCGCGCGAGGCGCTGTACACCGCCGACGAAGTGTTCATGACCGGCACCGCCGCCGAGATCACACCGGTGCGCTCGGTCGATCGCAAGGTCGTCGGCACCGGTATGCCCGGCCCGATCACCAGGCAACTGCAGCAGGCGTTCTTCGGCCTGTTCGATGGCCGCACCGAGGACCGCTGGAACTGGCTGAGTTATGTAAGTGCAGCCATCCCCAACCACGAACTAGTGCCAGCTGGTGATCGCGCTCATGGACGAGCGCACGAAATGATGGAGGCATCGGCGTGAGCGCAAAGACACTCTTCGAGAAAGTGTGGGACACGCATGTCGTCGTGCCCGAAACCGTCGACACGCCAGCGGTGCTCTACGTCGACCTGCATCTGGTGCACGAGGTGACTTCGCCGCAGGCGTTCAGTGAGCTGCGCGAGCG
>DAHUXL010000262.1 GCA_027307195.1 Rhodanobacter sp.
GGCTGATGGGATGTGCCTTGAGCTTGGCGATCAGGCCGTCCCACCAAGCATCCTTGATGGGCAGCTTCATCTTCGCACTCATGAAGATCAGCGCCTGTTCCGGCAGGATCGTCGACGGGGACATGCTGGCGGCATGTTCCAGTGCGGCAAACGCCAGCGGCGTGAACGGCGAGCTCGGATCGTAATTCGTATAGACGCTGTAACTGCGGCCAAGGTCGTACTGGGCGCGCGGCGATTCCGGCGCCAGCGCAGCGAGCACCTGGGTCAGTCGCAGGGGCGAACCCCACACACGGGCGGCAAGCGCCGTCTGAGAAGCCCAGAAGATCAGCAACAAGCCCAGCATCAGGCACCGCAACCTGGCATAGGGCAGCGCGACGATCCTTCCGCGAGTGCCTGTGCTTGCAGCGCCATCGGCCGAGTCTGATTCCGGCGCAGCGAGCAGCGGTACCAGCGCTAGCATCAGGCCGAAACTGGCGAAATAGTTGCGGTGTTCGTAGATCAGCTCCAACTGCAGGATCGTGCCGGTCAGCAGATGGCAGCCCAGGAAAAGCGCGAGACCGAGCGCAGCCAGTGGCGCACGCCGGCGCAGCCATGCAGTCAGCCCGGCCAACGCTATCAATCCCAACACGCTGGCCAGGGTGGTCCACGGTGTCAGCCAGCCGGACGAGATCACGAAGTCATCGTGATAGAACGACAACGCGCGCGGGGTCGGCAGCAGCGTCCAGTGGACATAGTCGAGCACGATGCGCGCCTCACTGAGCAGGCGCGTTCGCATTGTGAAGTCACGCGCGGCCCAGGCTTCCGGCTTCAGCAGGCCGGGCAGCAGCCAGCCCAGGCCAACCAGCATCGGCAGCACCAGCACGATCAGGAACAGGCTGGCGATACGCCAGTCGCGCCGCCCACCCGGCACGCCCGTATCCACGCGCATGCCGCGGAACAGTGCCCATTCGATCAGCAATGCATACAGCGGCAGCATCACCGCGGTTTCCTTGGCCTGCAGACCCAGTGCGGTGGCCATGACCAAGCTGGCCGCGCACAACACGAGGCCGCCCGCATCCGCGCCGGCCAGCATCCGGCGGCGCCCTGCCACATAGCCGATCAGCCCCAGCAGCACGAACAGGTTCGCCAGGCTCTCCATGCGCTGCACCGTGTATAGCACCGCGGTGAGGTTGATCGGCAGCAGCATCCACGCGGCAGCTACCAGCACGGCGATCATGTCCCTACCCTTGAATGTGGGAGCGACTTCAGTCGCGATGCTCTTCGCGGCGGTACTACCCATCGCGTAGAGTGGGAGTCCGTTCGCGGCTGAAGCCGCTACCACAGGGATGGGGAATTTCCCACGGCACGACGACCGCAGCAGCGCACGCGTCAGCACAAACACCAACAGCCCGTTGAGGAGGTGAATGACCACATTGGTCAGCTTCATCCAGTATGGATCGAGGCCCGTCGCGCGATAGTTCAGCGCAAAGCTCAGCGAGGCCAGCGGGCGCTTGAAATCACCAACGCCGGAGGAAAGTGCAGCCTTGATCAGACTCGACAGGTGCAGATCCGTGACCTGCATGTCGTGGTTGTAGACGATGTTCTGGTAATCGTCGAACAGCCAGCCGCCGGAAATTCCTGGCCAGTAGATTGCTGCTGTCACCAGCAGCGTCAGAACGAACCATGGCCATGGGGATCGGAACGCACGGTTGGCCGTCGTGGCCGGGATGGCTGTCATGGGAGGCGATGTTCCGGTTGAGGATTAAATTAAGACGTGGCAAACCACGTGCATCCTACGGTACCGGGCAGGCTTTGGTTGAGCCTGAGCGCACATCGCTTTCCGCACATCCCTAGGTCGACGCGAGAACCGAATCCCTGCTGCATTCGAATCAGTCGCCGCTACCTTACGTTCCAGTGCAGGTACTCGGCAGATAGACCTGCCGGAGCGAGGCCGTGCACGTCCACTCGATGTTGCCGACGGGCGGCGTACCTGCCGTCAAGGGGCCGGTCGTGCCGGAGGGTGTGAGCGTCAGCGTGCCATCGCCGGCGACGGGCGTCGTTGTCACCGTGATGGTGCCATTGTCGGGATCGACTACAGTAGTTAGCACATTGGCCGTATGGTTGGCCGCGCTGACTAGCGTGGCATTTGCACTGAGATCCGCCGAACCCTCGGAGGCATTGACCACGACGCCGGCTTTCAGGCCGCTGGCCAACACGAAGGCTTCGGACACCCGTGATTTCACCAGGTAGTTCTGATATGCGGGCAACGCAATTGCCGCCAGGATGGCGACGATCGCCACCACGATCATCAGTTCGATTAGCGTGAATCCGTGCATGGCGTGACGCTTCATTGACCTTCCCCCGGAGTTTGCCAACGGCAGTCCATCGGCAAGATGGATTCAGTGAAAGATGCAAAGAAAGAATTGTGCCAACCGGGCGGCTTATGCGCTGGAATATCCGGGACAAAAAAAACCCCGCCAGGCGGCGGGGTTTTCATCTTGCTGTCGATGGACATCACGTCAAGACATGACGCCATTCACCTTGTAGCGCGAAA
>DAHUXL010000265.1 GCA_027307195.1 Rhodanobacter sp.
GAACCGATAACCTGGTCCGGACCGACAGCGTCGCCGATAGATTGGGAATAGTGCATAGATTGGGGCAGCCGGGGGAAGCCCAACCTGCTCATCGATGCATTGCGCGCCAGAACGGGCCACGGTTACCTGCAGGACAGCGCGACGTCATCATTGCGGCCGCCCACCAGCCTTGGCCGGATAGAGCGCGATCGGCGACGAGTCGCGGAAGCGAGGGGGCAAAAGGTCAAACGGATCAGCTCAACACCGGCCCCGCTCTTTCGGCCCGCTCTCAACGCACATGCAGCCAATACACATGCACGCCATTGGCCTTGTCTTCGGCACGGCGCCCTTCACGCCCGTCGACAACCACGCCCCACAGCGTGCGGATGTTGTCGCCCAGATGAGCGTCCACGCGAACGTGCTCGCCCTGCAGAAGCGGAAACTGGGTTTCCAGCACCATGGCCTGATCACGCTCCCAGACCAGCAAGGCCGGTTTGCCCGCAGCGGCGCCCCAGCCGATATGGATCTGCACTTCCTGCACCGGATACACGTCACGATTATCGAGCTTCCAGCTCTCGGTCTTCCGCAAAAGCAATTCCAGGTGCGGATCGTTCCAGTCCACACGGTTCGCCAGCTTTTGCGTAGGTAGCTTGGGATGGCTCATATACGCGAATGATTCCCTAGGGCAGGTACAGACAACGTGACTGCCTGCACCTGGAAGCGGCATGCAACTGACTCACGAGCAGTTGCGACAGAGAGCAAATGACAGCGCCACACGGAATCCCGGTGGCCGAGGCGATTCACCATTTATCGGCCACGCAGAAGGTTCCTGAAGGGTGCCCGAAGCAACGGCGCCGAAGCCAGACGCGTGGAGTTTTGAGGCGGACGCGCCGAGCAACAGTTCGTCGGGTGGAACTCCGGACTGGGGCAGCCGCGCAAAAAACTTGATGAATGAAGCTCCTTGGCCAGTTGCCCGAACTCATCCACTCGGGAGGCCGCGCTCCAGGGACGGCTCGCACAGCCCCCCGCCCGACCCGCCGGGCCAGGAACCCGACGGTCTGAGCAAAAAGTCCGGCTTCCCCGGCAGCTGAGCTTGGCGCGTCGGGAAAAATGCGCGGCTAGCGCCGGCTTGCTAGTTCATCTGCAGGATAGTCATGACCTGCTGTGCGTCCGCGTGCACGGCATCCAGCGTCGTGGCCTTCACTCCATGTTCGGCCTGGGTCAGCGCGGCGTGCAATTTGGACTCGCTGGCGGTATCGCCCTTGGCATCGACAATGGCGCCCTGACCCTGGCCTTTGCACGGGTTCGCTTCCTGGGCATCGAAGCCTTTGCCGGACGGCCCGACCAGGCAGTTGATGACGTGGTGCAGATGCGCATGCGCCATCTTCAGATCCGTCGCGCCCAGCGCCATGCCCGCGTGCGCGCTGGCCGTACTGACTTGCTTCGATACCGCCGCACTGTCGGAACCCGTTGCTTGCGCGGCCATCGGCAGCGCGACCGCCAGCAGAAGCGTCGGTAACCACTGAATGAATTTCTTCGCCATGGCACAACTCCCGAACAACGCGGCATTCGCCGCAGTCGCCACAGCATAGGCCTGTACATGTCAGCGAAAAAGGGGAGCGTCAGGCCGCTGCATCCGGCAGATGTCGAGACAGAGGGCCTGGCAAGCCCAGTCCCGAATGGCACCTCACTGCCCGGGCCACTCCCGTGGGTTACGATGCCGTCCTTTCGTCGCCTGGCGGCCAACTGCCGCTGCTCCCTGGAGATTGCCCGTCGTGTCGCATTATTCCGGCCCTCTGCTCACGCGCCCGATTGCCGAGGCATTGCTGGCCGCACGCTATGCCGGTGCGGACGAATGGGCCGGCTCGCTGGACCTGGGCCGATCGAACGGCAACGCATCGCTGGAGACGGACGCCTGGCAGTGGCGATGCCAGCACTATCCGTATCCACCCCAGCTGAAGGACCGCACGATCTACTACTGGGATGGCGACGAGTTCGCGCCGGTGTCGCGCTATGCCGGCTCGCTGATCAAGCTGGTGCCTACCGAGTGGGGCGCGCCCACCTTCGAGATCGACGGCATCAAGATGCTGCCTACCTCGAAGGAATCGCCGTTCGAGGATGCGCGCCGCAAGGTGGCGTTGGTCGAGCCACGCGGCAAGGTGGTGCTCGATACCTGCGGCGGTCTTGGTTACTTCGCAGCCTGCTGTCTTGAGGCGGGTGTGGCGCGCATCCACTCCTTCGAGAAGAACGCCGACGTGCTGTGGCTGCGCACGCTCAACCCGTGGTCGCCGGACCCCGATGAGGTTGACCCGCACGCGTCCGCCAGCGGCGGCCGCCTGCAACTCACCCATGCTGACGTGTCACAGGCGATCACGCAGATCGTCGACGCCTCGGTGGACGCGCTGCTGCACGATCCGCCACGCTTCGGCATCGCCGGCGAGCTGTACTCGCAGGTGTTCTACGAGCAGTTGGCACGCGTGCTGCGTCGCGGCGGTCGCCTGTTTCACTACACCGGCAGCCCGAACAAGCTCACCAGCGGCCGCGACGTGCCGCGCGAGGTGGAAAAGCGCCTGGAGAAAGCTGGTTTCAAGACGCAGCTCGCGCTGGACGGCGTGCTGGCAACCCGGCGCTGAAGCCAGATCAAAACCGGATCAGCATCAACGTCCTGGAGCAGGTGCAGTCTGAGTGCTACTTGGCAACGGGCGCGCCAGGGCCTGGTCGATCGCCTGCTGCGCCAGCGGCGCCATGATGGCGTAGCCGGCTGGCGTGGGATGTACGCCGTCGCTGGCGAGACGCTCGTCCATGCCGCCTTGCGCATTGGCGAGCGCACTGTAGTAGTCGAGATAGGTGGCGCCACACGAGGCGGCGAACGAGCGCAGCCAGACATTGAGCGCGCGGATCTTCCCGGCCGGCCGCAACCCGCGGTGCCAGGGATAGTCGCTGGTCGGCAGCACCGAGGCGAGGATGACGCGGATATGGCTGGCCTGCGCCAGTTCCGTCATGGTGCGGAAGTTGTCCTCGATCATCGGCAGCGTGGCCAGGCCCGTGTTGCCCGCGATGTCGTTGGTGCCGGCCAGAAGGACCACTGCTGCAGGGTGCAGATCGATCACGTCCTGCCGAAAACGCAACACCATCTGTGCCGTGGTCTGCCCCGAGATGCCGCGGTTGATGTAAGGCTTGCCCGGGAAGAACGTGGTGCTCTCGATGCGCCCCCAGGCATCCGTGATGGAGTCGCCGAAAAAGACCACGCGTGGCTGGTCGGGCGCAGGTGACGCTAGCTGCGCATTGTCGGCGTGGTAGCGGTCCAACTGCGGCCAGTCGGCCAGTTGCTGCTGCATGGACGCGACCTGGTCTGTGCTGAGCGATGCCGGTGGCGCCGTATACAGCGGATTGATGGCGACGGGTGCCGATCCAGCCCCTTGATCGGTGGCATGCAACGCAAGCGGGATGCCGGCGAGCAGAACAAAGGCCGCGACCAAGGGCGACGGAAAACTCATGTTCGATATCTCCACACGTGACTCGCGATGCCATCGGCAAGCGCCGACAGCGCGAGAGGTGACATCGAAACCTACTCGTACACCGGCAACCCGTACAAGCTCACCAGCAGCCGCGAGGTCCCGGCCGAGGTCGAAAAGGCGGCAGAAAGCCTGCATCGAAGCGTCGATCGCGCTGGACGGCGTCCTTGCGACACGGTGCGGAACAAAGCGCTCCTCCAACGGATGCCAGCTCAAGCCGACTTTTTGGTTGATTTGCTTGACATCATGTTAGATATATTTGACATTAAGTACGCCATAGCTAACTCAGAGGTCGAATCATGTCATCACTCGAGAAGCGTGCCTTGCTCGCCTTGTGGAGCATGTGCCCCGTCTACTGCGTCTATTTCGTGATCCAGATCGGGCTTCCGTATCTGCAACCGACCATGCTGGAACGCATCGGCTGCCTCGCCGTGGTGGCCAGCATCCATGCGATGGCTTACGTCGTCGGCCTGCTGGTGATCAAGCGGCACGAAGCTGGTGAGCCACTCCTCGAAGACGAACGCGACCGTGCCATTGATGGGCGCGCGACCCGCACGGCCTATTTCGTCATGCTGACCGGCTTGATCGTGGTCGGCATGGTCATGCCGTTCAACAACAACGGCTGGAAGCTCGTCAATAGCGCCCTGCTTTTCATCGTGCTGGCCGAGACGGTGCGCTACGCACTGATCCTGATCGGCTACCGGAGCCCCCGCCTTGCCCACTGAGTCCATGTCAAACGAGGTCAAGCTTCTTCGCTTCCTCGCGCAGGACATGACGCAGGCGGAGCTCGGCAAGCGCGTGGGCCTCACCCGCCAGACCATCGCCGCGATCGAACAGGGGCGCTATTCGCCGTCGCTGGACGTCGCCTTCCGCATCGCCCATGTGTTCGGCAAGGGGATCGACGACGTGTTCCATTGGCAGCCGGGCGGAGATGACCGCAGCGCGGATTGAGAAGGTATCCGTCAAATCCTGCCCTGCTTGCTCAACCCATCGGTTGAGCCACGTATCTTCCTGGCGCGCTCCCGCGCCGAAGTTGTCCTACTATCGGGCGATGGACACGCTGACTATTCCGCCAACGAACGATACCCGACGCGGCAGCCTGGCCTGCGTCGGCATGGGCATGACCCTGGGTTCCCATCTCACTCCGCTGGCACGCAGCCATATCGAACAGGCGGACGTGGTGTTTGCGGCGCTTTCCGATGGCATCGTGGAGCTGTGGCTGCAACGCATGCACCCGGATGTACGCAGCCTGCAGCCCTGTTACGCGGAGGGCAAGTCGCGGATGACCACATATCGGCAGTGGGTCGACCTGATGATGACCGAGGTGCGTGCCGGCAAGAAAGTCTGCGGCGTGTTCTACGGCCATCCCGGCATCTTCGCCTGGTCGCCGCACAAGGTCATCGAGGTTGCGCGTGCCGAGGGCTTCGCGGCGCACATGGAACCGGGTATTTCCGCCGAAGACTGCCTTTACGCCGATCTGGGTATCGATCCGGGCCGTTTCGGTTGCCAGCATTTCGAAGCCAGCCAGCTGCTTTTCTATGAGCGCCGCATCGATCCCACCGGCTATCTGATCCTGTGGCAGGTCGGGCTGGTCGGCGACTTGTCGTTGAAGCGCTTTTCCACCGGGCCAGCGTATCGACAGGTGCTGGTGGACGTGCTGAGCCAGGACTATCCGCTCGACCACGAAGTGATTGTCTACCGCGGTGCGACCTTGCCGATCCAGCGACCGGAAATCCGCCGCATGACATTGCGCGATTTGCCTGGTGCCCGGATAACTACCGAGGAGACCATAGTGTTGCCGCCCGCCACACCGTTGAAACAAAATCTCGCCATTCGTGCCCGGCTGGCAGCACTGGACGAAGAAAGCTCCACGGTTTGACGCACCACGTCGACCTGCAACGCACTTCAGGCGCATGCTTGAAGATCAACAGGGGAAAAACATGTCAGACACGATCAAACTGCTGGAAACCATCGGCCAGAGCGCGACCCTGCGCCACGCATCGGCCGAGGCGCTCGCACACGCACTGGAAGATGCGCAGGCATCCGAGCCGCTCAAGGCTGCGATAGCCTCGGGCGACAGCTCCCTGCTTTTCGAAGAGCTCGGACACAAGCCCATGCAGGTTCCCCATACTCAGGGTCCCGGTCACGAAGAAGATGACCCGGATCGTGACGAGGATGATGAGGAGAAGACGAAACATCCCCCGACTCACGAAGGCGGCAAGCCTTCGCGCCAGCCTTCACGCAAGGGTTAGGCGACCACGATATGTTCTGCTGGCGGCGCTGCAACCGTTGGCCATGGGCCGCACTGGCGGCCGTGGCTTTTTGCGCGAGCGCTCAGGCCGCTCCTGCCAGCACAGCGACATCTCCCGTCGCCACAACGACATCCGATGCCTCCGAGTTGCTAGCCCAAACCGAGAGCCTGCGTACAAAAGATCACCCGCGGTTTGTCCGCATGCTGGAGCAGATCCGCCTCGAGGCACCGCACCTTTCCTCGAACCAGCAATGGCAACTGCGTTACCTCGATGCGTGGGAGACGGCTTTCCAGGGCGACTATGTCAAGGCCGAGGGGCAGCTTCGGGATGTCATTGACCATTCCGGCGACATGACTCTGGCCACCAAGGCATCGGCCCTGCTCATGGGCAATATGGCAATCAGCCACCGCTACGGGGAAGCTTTCCAACTGGCCAACCAGCTGGTGACCGAGTTGCCAAAGATCCAGGACAGGCTTGCCCGTTTTATCGTCCTGCTCAATCTGTCGCAATTGTTGGGGTCAGCCGGCCAGAACGACCTGGCGATCAAATATGCACGAATGATGGAGGATGGGCTTCCCCCCGGGGAAACACTGTGCAATCCGTTCGCGCAGGAAGTTCTTTCGCTCTACTACAGCAAGCAATTGAGCTCATCCAGCCCGGAACTGCAGCGAACCATCGATACCTGCCAAAGCTCCGGGCAACCGGTATATACCAACTTCGCGTGGCTGATCCTGGCTCGCCTGCATCTGGACGAGGGGCATCCGGACAAGGCCATGGCCCTACTCAACCAGGTCGCCCCCAGCATTCGCAGTAATCATTACTACTCTCATATGGTTGATTGGCAGGGCGAACTGGCACGGGCCTATGCGAAGCTGGGCGACGAGACCAACGCCCGAAAAGCAGCCCTCGCTGCCGTGGCCATGAGCAGTCCGGACGAGATCAGCGAGCCGTTGAGGGATGCCTATGATGTGCTTTTCCGCATCGAGAAAAAGCAGGGCAACG
>DAHUXL010000270.1 GCA_027307195.1 Rhodanobacter sp.
TCTCGTCGCGGTGCTGCTGTTTCCCCTGCTCGGCCATCTGATGCATCTGAGCGATCTCGGCTTCGGCCTGTGGGCCGGTACCGCGATCAACGACACCTCGTCGGTGGTCGCCGCCGGCTACAGCTTCAGCAAGACCGCCGGCGACTACGCCACCATCGTCAAGCTGACCCGCGCCACCCTGATCATCCCGGTCTGCCTAGTGCTGGCCTTCGTCGTCGCCGCCCGCGAAAAGCGCAGGCATGCACAAGCCGGCAGCGTCGGTCACTTCAGCCTCGCCAGCATCTTCCCGTGGTTCATCCTGTGGTTTCTGGTCGCCTCGGGAATCCGCACCGCCGGCCTGATTCCCGTGGCGATCCAGCCGGCCATCCACACGTTGGCCGAGTTCCTGATCATCGTGGCACTCACCGCGATTGGCCTGTCGGCGAACCTGCGCAAGATGGCCGCCAGCGGTGCGCGACCGATCCTGCTGGGGTTGGGGGTGTGGATCGCAGTGGCGGTGAGCAGTCTGCTGGTGCAGTTGGTGATCGGGCAGCTCTGACACCCTGCGATCCAAGTCTGCTCGCGCCGAAGCGCAGGAACTTTGAAAACATGTGGACGGTCCATTCATGGCCTTTGCCATGGGAAGGCCACTTGTGAGAGTAGAAAGGGACAGGTCCGGCAATCTGCGGGAATCGTGTCGCCGAATTGCCGTGATGGTGGTGGTGCTCAGTTGTCATCTTGGTTTATTGACGCTATTGCTGCGACCAGCGATCCCCGATCAGGACACAACTCCAGCTGCGAGAAGCAACTCGCTGGGGCTCAATCTGCGTTTCATCCGGCAGCCCCAGTCGCCCCCTTTTTTACACCTGGCATTGCTGCCGGCGCCTCAGCTGATCGCGCCGACTCCACGCATCCATGGGACGCCACAAAGGAGGCCATCGGCACCGCTGCCGGTTCAACGCGCCGCACAAGGTGCTGCGCCACCATCTGAAACGCAAGCAACCAGCACACCAGCCGCATCAAACCAATACTCGGGCAACGAAGCCTCCACCAGCGACGGAGGCTTTCATGAGCGGCTACTCAACGCTCAACATTCCTACACTGCTCGCGGAGTACCCGGCTCCGATACGCCTCACGTAGCAGGCATCCATTTAGTTGATCCGATGAACCAGGGCATAGACGCGGCGATGCGCAAGGTGCAACGTCTCTTTGGTGTTGCAAGTCGTCACTGTATCGATGTCGACGCATGGCGACAGCTCACTCCGCAGGAGTTGAGTGCACGACATATTGCGCCCGGCGACGTGGATAGAATTGACGAAAAATATGACTGCAACAGACCGCCGGGGCTGAGTTTCTAGTCTCGAAAGAAAGCTCAGGCCCTGCCCTGCTCCACCAGCGTCAACGCCACCTTGTCCCGCAGATACACCGGCAGTGCCAGCTCCGGCGCCTGCCCATGGCCAGCCTTGAACTCGCGCAGTGCCAGCTCGGCGACGTGTGCGGCCTGCGGGTAGCGCATGCCATCGGCCGAATGCAACGTGCCGGTGAGGCGCTGGCTCAACACGGCGGCGTAGGTGGCCCAACCGCTGCCGACCACCTGCCAGGTATCGGCTTCGGGCAACTGCAGCGACTCGGCGGTGCAGATGCGCTCGTCGTCCAGCGCGATCAGGCCGCCGTTGTCGTCGCGGCGATAGCTGGCGGCGTAGATCTCGCCCATGCGCGCGTCGATCACGGCGAGGATCGTGGTGCCTTCTTCCTCGGGCGCCTCCAGCGCCAGTGCGGCGAGCGAGGAGATGGTGATCACCGGCAGGTCCAGCGCCAGCGCCATGCCCTGCGCCAGCGATACGCCGAGGCGCACGCCGGTGAATGCGCCGGGGCCACGACCCACCGCGATCGCATCCAGCGCGTGGCGACCGATGCCGGCTTCGGCCAGCAGCGCGTCGGCCATCGGCAACACCAGCTCGGTGTGCCGGCGCGGCGCGATCTCGCTGCGTGCGATCAATTCGTCGCCGTGGATCAGGGCGACAGAGCAGGCTTCGGTGGCGGTTTCGATCGCGAGCAGGTTCATGATTTGTCCATGATAGCGGCTGGCGGCTCGGTCGACGCGGGTACGTACGCATACCAGTCGATGCGGCGGGTCAGGTACATCATCAATGCCACCATCACCAGCAGCACCAGCGCGCCGATCAGCAGCGCGTACTGCTCGGCCGCGATCAGCCCGTACAGCATCGCGTAGATCAGCCCCAGCACGCCGCCCAGCAGCAGGCCGGCACGGCGCGCGTGCAATACGGCCGTCGCGTAACCGCCCACGATCACGGCCACCGCGATCGCCGCCAGCGCATAGGCCGGACCGAAACCGATCTGTTCGGACAATGCCAGCAGCACCACGTAGAACGTGGCCAGCGCCGCGCCGACCAGCAGGTACTGCACCGGATGCACACGCAGCCGCTTGAGTATCTCGAACAGGAAGAACGCCACGAAGGTCATCGCGATGAAAAGCAGGCCGTATTTCCCGGCGCGCACGTTGCGCTGGTACACGTCGACCGGCTGGTACAGCTGCACGCCGAACGTGGACGCCTGCAGCGCCTCCGTCACGCCATTGCCGCCATCGACCCAGTGCTGGCCGTAGCTGCGGTTGAGGTCGAGCATGTGCCAGTGCGCGCTGAAACCCGTGGCATCGAGCTGATGCTCCAGCGGCAATGCCGCGCCGATGAAACTCGGATCGCGCCACGGTGCGCGCATCGTCACGTCGGTGCTGCGTGCCAGTGGCAGCAGCTGCAGCGATTCGGTGCCGGCCAGCTTGAGCGTAATCTCGACGTCGATCGGTTGATCGGCCAGCGTATCCAGATCGATCGGCACCACCACGTTCGGCCACGGACCGAGACGATCGGCCGACGAATCGAAGCGTGCCGGCTTGCCGTTGATACGCAGCTCGCTTACCTCCTGCAGGCCGCGCAGGTCGCCGATCGGCAAGCGCAACTCGGCCTTGCTGCCCTGCCACTGCGCGTTGCTGGCGCGGCGGAACTGGGCCAGGTCCTGCGCCCGGAATTGCCCGTGCATCTTCACGGTGGAGACGAATACCGGCGCGGTGTAGATGCCGTAGCTGCGCGTCTGCACGGCCAGCGCCACATCCATCTTCAACTCGTCCGCCAGCATGCTCTCACTGCCTACGCGCACTTGCGGCGGCTGGATCTCCGCTACTGCCACCCGGCTCAGCGTCGGTACCGTCAACACCGGTCCACCGAGTACCTGCTGACCGCCCCAACCCTGCGCGATCTGCGCAATCGCCGTCTCGCGCAGCTGCTGGCGCTCGCCCACCAGCCCGCTCACCTGCATCAGCGGTATCGTCATCAGCAACGCCAGCACGCCGATGCCCAGCACCTTGGCCGTCACCGTCTGTGTCCACTTGGCCATGTCCTGCACTCCCTGGATTGGAGCGTCGATTACAGCAACGTGAGCGGCGCCTCAGCGGGCAACCGCGGCCGAAACGCGGGCAACCCGGCGACCACCGCCTGTCCGCGCAACATGCATCCCATTACCTGCGACGTAATCGCCAGGCCGTCGAACCGGCCGCAAGCTGTGCCCAC
>DAHUXL010000271.1 GCA_027307195.1 Rhodanobacter sp.
TGAGGTGGCCCGGCTTTTTCGGACACGTTAATTAAGCACTCGTCGCCTCGTCATCGACAACAGCAGGTATGCGATAGCCGAGTGTTTGATGCAGCCGTTTGCGATTGTAGAAGCCTTCGATGTAGCTGACGATGGCGACTCTCGCGGCATCGCGTGTCGCGAAGGCCTCACCGTGAACGAGTTCGTTCTTCAGCGAGGAAAAGAAGCTTTCCGCACAGGCATTGTCGTAGCAGTCGCCGTGACGGCTCATGCTGGGCAGCAGGCCATCGGCGGCCATCAGGCGACGGTAGTTGCCTGAGCTGTAGAGCACGCCCCGATCCGTGTGATGAATCAGTCCTGCCGCAGGTTGGCGATGCGTGATCGCCATGCGCAATGCCGCCGACACCAGCGGCTCGTCGTTGCGATCGGACATGGCCCAGCCAACAACCTTTCGCGAATGCAGGTCGATCAACACGGCGAGGTAAAGCCAACCTTGCCTTGTACTGATGAAGGTCACATCACCGACCCAGCATTGGTTGGGCCGCTCGGCCTGAAACTTCCGACGAACCAAGTCCGGCGCCGTGTTCTTGTGGCGTCGCGCGTAGTGGGTCACCTTGAAGCGCCGTCGGCGACGAGCCTCGATGCCGCTCTCACGCCTCACTCGCGCAACGCGGTGGCGACCACAGGCGATGCCCTCGGCGACCAACGCCTTCCAGACCTTCCTCGTGCCATACGCTTCGCGCGACGCGTTGTGAATGCGTCGCACATGTGCCGTTAGGGTGAGATCCTCGCGCTGGTGGGCACTCGGTCCACGACAGCGCCAGGCGTAGTAACCGCTGCGGCTGACCGACAACACACGACACATGCCCGTGAGCGCGAACTGATCGGCGTGAGAGCGCATGAAGTCGTACTTCATGGCAATTCCTTCGCGAAGTACGCTGCCGCTTTTTTTAAAATGTCGCGCTCCTCCGTCATGCGCGCCAGTTCGCGCTTGAGGCGCACGATCTCCGAATCCTGATCCGCATGTTTGCGGCCGGAGCCAGGAAAGGAGAGCTCGCCCGATCGAACCTGCTCAGCCTTCCACTTGTAGAGCTGGTTCCGTCGGATACCCAGATCGATGGCTACCTCTGATGCCGGACGTTCGCCCGCATCGAGCAACCTGACCGCTTCGCGCTTGAATTCCGCGGTGAACCGTTGGCGCTTGACCATGTGACACCTCCTAGGGGATTGTCCCCGTTCAAAGGTGTCCGTCAAATCCGGGCCATCTCAGAGTGCACTTTTCGCAAGCCCGTTCCTTGTCGAAAGCCTTCCTCCGTCCCGATATCCGGCAAGCCTGCATCTCGGAAACGCGAATCGGATTACACCTTTCAGCGCCCGCGCCAATCTGTCGGCCGTGTCAGCGCCCGCCGGTCAGGAACCTGCACTCTGCCCCGCGGCCTGGTCCGACACGATCAAACCATCGGCCAGTGTCAGTGTGCGGTCGCAGGCGTCGGACAGGCGCGAGTCGTGGGTGACCAGCAAGACCGCGCAGCCGAACTTGCGGTTGAACTGCCGGAACAGCGCGAACACGTCGGCGGCGGTGCGGCTGTCCAGGTTGCCGGTGGGTTCGTCGGCGAGCAGCAGGGCCGGGCGCGTGATCAGCGCGCGCGCGATGGCCACGCGCTGCTGCTGACCACCGGAGAGCTGGTCGGGCTTGCGATCTGCGAGCTTGTCCAGGCCGGCCTCCGCCATCAGTGCCTGCGCCGTGTCGATGTCCTCCCGCCGCGGCTTGCCGCGCGCGGCCATCAACGGCATCAGCACGTTCTCCAGCGCGGTGAACGCCTGGATCAGGTGGTGGAACTGGAACACGAAGCCGATCGCGCCACCGCGCAGCGCGGTGCGCCTGGCGTCGTCCATGCCGCGGGTTGGCTCGCCCAGCAGGTACAGCTCGCCGGAGGTCGGCGGATCGAGCAGGCCGATCACGTTGAGCAGGGTGCTCTTGCCCGATCCCGAAGCGCCGATCAACGCCGTGAAATCGTTGCGTGCCAGGCGCAGGTCGATGCCGTGCAACACCTCCACCTCGGTGGGCATGCCAACGTTGTAGGACTTGCGCAGGCCCTGCAGGCGCAGCACTTCCTGGCTGGGTTCAGACATGGCGGATCGCCACCACCGGGTCCAGCCGCGCGGCCCGACGCGCCGGGATCGCCGCGGAAATCACCCCGGTGACTGTCGCCAGGATGGTGGCGGCAAGCAGCAACAGCGGCGATACCGGGATTTGAAACAGCCTCGGTCCGAACGCGATGAACAACCACACCAGGCCCTAGCCGGCGGTGCCGCCGACCACCGAGC
>DAHUXL010000003.1 GCA_027307195.1 Rhodanobacter sp.
CAGTGCGAGGCGCAGTTGCGCCAGACCTCGTTGGGGATCGAGCTGATCAGTGAAACCGTGCATGCCACCGAAGAAATGATGTTCGAACACCTGCGTCAGGTTCGACCGCTGGTGGATGCTCGTGAGCTTCGGCGCCGAACCACGATCACCCGGGAACAGTTGTTCCAGTTGGCGGACGGCCTGAATCCGGTGACTCTGCGTGAGCAGGGCTTGGTCGCGGCGTTGCGTCATGGCGGTGTGGCCCGGGCCCTCAACAGCCATCGCATCGGTTATTGGTGCCGGGCGCGGGGTGGAGTGGACCAGTTATCCCAATCCCTACAACTGGCACTTCATCGCCTGATATGCGAGGTAGTCACCCATCTATGTGCCGCTCACAGCGTGGGCGATCTTACGGTACATCTGCGCAGCGGCCAGCATGCCGGGCGGCGTTGGGCTGTCGTCCGGATCGATGCGCTCTTCTCGGCAGATTCGGGGTTCCGGGTGCGTGGTGGCCGCTTGCTCCACCGTTTGGCTGCAACCGGCTTGGGCATGGATGCCATCAGGGACCGTGCCGCGCTCTATGAAGGCACGATCAAGGTGCATGCCACTGCGCATGGCGAATGCATCAGCATGATGGTCTACGACGAGGCTGATGCGATGGAACGGGTGGTGCTGGCCGAACGCACCACCCCGGAGATCTTCAGTTTCAGTTGATGTGTGTGCTGCACTCAGCCGGATCGGTGCAGGGTGCTATTGCTGCCTGGAACATTACCGCGCCGTTGCTTTGGGGTGCGGCTGTGACCTGCACCGAATTGTCCTGATAGACCGTGGCGCCCGTCGTGGGCGCTGGAGCGGAGGAGCCATCCTGCGGCGTTTGAAGGTTCTTCGCATTGCTGCCCATCGGCAGTGGCAGGAACACGCCGTTCGCTGTGGCCACGGCTACCAGGACATTGCCCGAGTAGTCGTTGACCTGAATGTATTTCACTCCTGACTTGACCCAGGTGTAGACGTGGTAACCCGGCATGCTGCTCACGTCCTGCGCATCGGTGGGCCATGCACTGCCAAGCCCTGTGCTGGGTTGCTGCTGCGCGAGGGCCGGGCCGGCGAATACAGCGGCCATGAGCCCCACGAGCAACGCCGGTCGTACGGCAAATCCTTTCTGACTCATACGCGTATCCCCCTTCGTTATTGGTGGTTGAGGGCCGAATGTAGCACCGTTGATCGCGGCTAAAACGTGTCGCGCGGCATAGCTTCGGTTCACCTGCTTGATGAGGTGTCGGAATGGGTTGGGCTCTGAGGACTTCAGCAGACCAGCCATGCCACGTTCTCCGGTCGTTCTGCAAACGAAAAAGCCCACTCGCGAAAGTGGGCTCAGACGATGCTGTACATGGTGGCCGAGGACGGAATCGAACCGCCGACACGGGGATTTTCAATCCCCTGCTCTACCAACTGAGCTACTCGGCCGGAAACCTTGTTTCCACGGGACAACCGTGAGGGTTGTCGATGATGCGTGGAGCCGCGCATTAGACCGAATACACGGCGTTTCGTCAAGACTCGGTGTCGGGAGCGGTGAAGCCGGAGGCCTTGGCGAAGTCGCCGCCGAACAGGAACTTCTCCATCTCTTCGCCGAGGTACTTGCGCGCTTTCGGGTCGAGCGGGTTGAGCCGGTATTCGTTGATCAGCGTGGTCTGGTGGGCCAGCCATTGTTGCCACGCGGGCTTGGATATCTCGGCGTAGATGCGCTGGCCGAGTGGGCCGGGCCAGGGAGCGAAGTCGAGGCCTTCGGCGTCGATCCCGAGCTTGGCGCAATGGATGGTACGGCTCATGGTCTGGTTCCTTGTCGACCGTGCTGGTCGGGCGCGGCCGGGTTGAAGTGCCGAGCTTGCGATGTGCGCTCAGTCGGCGTCGTTGATCTGCATCAGTAATGTGCGCACCGGCGCAGGCAAGCCAAGTGCGCCGAGTTCGCCGGCGCTGCACCAGCGTAGCTGCGGATTATCGGCGATGCCGCGCGGTGCAGTCGCGCGATCGAACAGCAGCGGCTCGATGTACAGCCGATAGTGGCTGAACACGTGGGTGAACGGGGCGAGGGTTTGCGCGTCGTCGATCTGTGCATGTTGTTGCGCGATGCACCAGGCGCCATCGGGGTCGACGGCTTCGGGCAGGCTCCACAAGCCTGACCACACGCCTTGTGGGCCACGCCGTTCCAGCAGCACGCGGCCCTGGCTGTCGCGCAGAACCAGCATCACGGTGGCACGGGTGGGAAGGGTTTTCCCGGGCTTGCGGCTGGGTAACAGCACGGTGAGATCGTCGCGGTAGGCGATGCAGTCACCGGCCAGCGGGCAGTCCCCACAGCGCGGGCGCGAGCGCACGCAGAGGGTGGCGCCGAGATCCATGATCGCCTGGGTGTAGTCGGCAACGCGGGTGGGCGGCGTATGCGCTTCGGCATGCTGCCACAGCTGTTTTTCCACGGCGCTTTCGCCTGGATGGCCGTGGATGCCGTGATAGCGGGTGAGTACGCGCTTGACGTTGCCGTCGAGGATCGCGAAACGCAGGCCGTGCGCCTGCGCCAGGATCGCGCCGGCGGTGGAGCGACCGATGCCGGGCAGCGCTCGCAGCGCGTCGAAATCGCGCGGCAGTTCACCGCCATGCTGCGCCGCGCAGATTTGTGCGGCGCGATGCAGGAAACGCGCGCGGCGGTAGTAGCCAAGGCCGGACCACAGCGCCAGCACGGTGTCCTCGTCGGCGGCGGCGAGATCGCGCAACGTCGGCAACGCCTTGATGAAACGCTCGAAGTAGCCGATGACGGTGGCGACCTGGGTCTGCTGCAACATCACTTCGGACAGCCATACACGGTAGGCATCGCGCGGGTGTTGCCATGGCAGGTCTTTGCGGCCGTGCTGATCGAACCAATGCAGCAGGCGGGTGGCCAGAGTTGCGCTCATGGCTTCCTGTCGACGGCGGGTTTAGCCGGTGCAGTGGATGTGCCGGCGGCCGCGGGCACGCTGTCGCCAGCCTGGACGGTGAGTCCTTCGATGCGGATGCCGCCGATTTCGATCTTCGCGATTTCCGCATGGCCGCTGATTGGCGGCACGCTCAGTTGCGGCGCCTGTTCGTCGCCGAGCTGGCCCCACCAGTGCGCCAGCGCCAATGGCGGCAGGTGCAGGTCGGCGTGGTTGTCGGGGCCGTCGAGTTTCAGTGCGAGCAGCAGCGGGTTGTTCTGGTCGGCCGGGGTCAGCGCCAGTGCGATGTCGTATTGCCCGGCGTCGGCCCGGTCGAGCTTGCCGGTGAGGCGCGCAGCGGCATCCGCGGCGCCATGCCAGTGCGCATTGCCGGTGAGCACGAGCGTCATCGCGCTGCCTTGCGACAGGTGCAGGGTGATGTTGTCCAGTTGCAGCGCATTGCCTTCGATGCGCGGCGTGGCGGACAGCCGCAATTGCACTGGCATGTTCGCCGCGGTGGTGGCGGACAGGCTGAGCGGAAACGGCTGGCCCGAGATCAGGCTGCCGGCTTCCAGCGCGACGTTGTCGAGCAGCAGCTCATTGCCGCGCACCACGCTGCCATGGTTGATGCTGATGCCGGTGTCGATCCGTGGAATGTTTGGTGGCGTGCCGGCCGGCTGCGCGGGCAGGGCGGCCAGCCACTCTTGCAGTGCGTCCAGATCGACTCGCGGCGAATCGATCTGCAGTTGCGAGATCACCGTGGGGCCGCCGAGCACAGTGCGCCAGGGCAGCGCCAGCCGGCCGCGTGCGGCAAGCAGGATCGGTGCATTGGCGCCTTCTGCATTGAGCGTGATGCCGTCGAGATCCAGCGCCGGGCGTGGAAACAGGGTCGGGCTGGCCGGGCTGGCCAGGTTCAGTTCGAGCCCGGCCGAGCGGGCCTGGGTCTGCAGCATCCGCGTGAAACGATCCGGCTGCAGCAGCAGATAGACGGCAATCACCGCAACGAGCACCAGCGTCAGCACGAGGCCGCCAAGCGCCAGCAGGATCAGCCGCAGTCGGTGCGACATCGCTCAGCCTCGCCGGTGCGGATCAGTCATGCCCATGCCCGTCGCCGAGATTGGCCGGCAGCAGGCCGTCGACAAACGACTCGGCTTCGAACACGCGCAGATCGGTGGCGGTCTCGCCGAGGCCGACATAGCGGATCGGCAGGCCGAACTCACGCGCCAGCGCAAACACCACGCCGCCTTTGGCGGTGCCATCGAGCTTGGTCACGACGAGGCCGGTGACGCCGACGATCTGGCGGAACTGGCGCACCTGGTTGACCGCGTTCTGGCCGGTGGTGCCATCGATCACCATCAGCACTTCGTGCGGCGCGTCGTCGTCGATCTTCTTCAGCACACGGGCAATCTTGCCAAGCTCATCCATCAGGCCGCCCTGGGTGTGCAGGCGGCCGGCGGTGTCGGCGATCAGCACGTCGATGCCGCGCGAGCGCGCGGCCTGCAGTGCGTCGAAGATCACGCTGGCGGCGTCGGCATCCTGACCCTGCGAGATCACCGGCACCTGGTTGCGTTCGCCCCAGGTTTTCAGTTGCTCGACGGCGGCGGCACGGAAGGTGTCGCCGGCGGCCAGCATCACCGCGCGTTTCTCGTCGCGCCACCGGCGCGCCAGTTTGCCGATCGTGGTGGTCTTGCCGGCACCGTTGTTGCCGACAATGAGCACCACGAACGGTTGCTTGCCGCGCACGTCCAGCGCTTGCTCGACCGGCTTCAACAGCGCGATCAGCGCCTGGCGCAGGGCGGCCAGCAGTGCAGGCGCGTCGGCGAATTCGCGCTTGTGCATGCGCTTGCGCAAGCCTTCGACCAGCTCGCTGCTGGCTTCGACGCCAACGTCGGCGGTGATCAGGGTGGTTTCCAGCTCGTCGAGCAGATCGTCGTCGAGCTTGGGGTGACGCACGAACAGCGAGCCGAGGCCGCGCGCGAAGGCGTTGCCGGACAGCCGTTCGCGCCAGCTGCGCTTGGCCGGTGCCGGAGCCTCTGCGGTGGTTGCGGGTTCGATGGCCGGTGCGCTGAAGCGTTCGGCCTCGGGCTGCGTTTCGGCGGGCGCGGGGACTTCCGCCAGTGCCTCGTGCAACAGCGGATCGCCGCTTTCCGGTGCGACGGCGTCGACGGCCTTCTCGCTGGCGGGCTGCGCCGATCCCGTTTCGGTGGGCTTCTTCTTCCAGAACT
>DAHUXL010000004.1 GCA_027307195.1 Rhodanobacter sp.
CACGATGCCGAACTCCTCGCCGCCGAGGCGACCGAAGATGTCGGTGGAGCGCAGATGCTCCTGACATGCTGCCACGGCACGTTTCAGCACGCGGTCACCCACCGCATGTCCATGCGTATCGTTGACCAGCTTGAAGTGATCAAGATCGATCAGCACCAGGCAGGCCTGCCGTGCCGATTTCTTGCAGTACTGCAACTGCAGCTCGGCCGAACTGACGAAATGCTGCCGGTTGAAGATGCCGGTAAGGCCGTCGCGACGGGCCAGCTTCATGAAACTCAGCTGCGAACGCTTGACCCGGTAGGCCCAGAAAGCGATGAAGGCCAGCACCGTCAGCAACAAGATGATGTATAGCCGGCTCGCTTCCGAGGCGCTCTTGTCGAGCGACTGCTGCAACTGCAGGATCTGGTTCTGCTTGTTCAGCGTGTCGATCTGCAATTTTTTGGCCAGCACTTGTTGGCTGACAATCTGATAAGCAAGCGCCTTGGCGCTTACGGTGTCCAGGTAGCCTTTGTCGGCCGCCATATATTTTTCGTGATAGGACAGCGCCGATTCCAGGTTACCCTGACGCCGCTCAATCAGGTACAGCAGTCGATAGGCAGTTGCCAACGATTCGATGACCTCGGCCTTGATATTGCCGTTGACGGCAGCAAGTGAAAAATGCGTAGCCATCGTCGCATCACCTACGTCCCAGTAGGCTTGGGCCAACGTCGCATCAAACTGCGAAATCAGCCATGGATAGCTGGTTTTTTCGACATCCGCATAGTTCGCCCGTAGAAGCTTGATGGCATCCTGGGAGCGACCATTCTGGATGTCGAATCCTGCCTCAAAGAAGCGGATTCCATTGGCCCACAGGACATCATTGGCCTTGACACACGTTTCGACGCCGTCATGCAGCTTTTGATCGAAACCCTGCACCTTGCCGCTCTTGTAGAGAGCCGCAACCTTCATGTACCAAGCCCTACAGGCATACCCGTTGTTGCCAGGTTCCTCCTTGAGCAGTTCATCCGCATAGGTTGAAGCCAGATCGTATTGCCCCGCTTCATCGTAAAGAAAAGCAGCAGTAGCCAGCCCCTGTGCGCGGGCATCCTTGTCCGAGATCTGAGGCAAACGTTCCAGTAATTGAGCCAAGCGCTCAAATGCTTCCTGATATCGCGATCCGTTCGCCAGTGTGTTGATTGCAGCGGCATTCGCGCGAAATTGCAAGGTGAGATTCGCGGTCCCACTGGCGACAGCGTCGTACTCGTGGAGTGCGCGCGCGTAGTCACCGCTGTAACCACTTTCCCACGCTTCGAGGTAACGCAGCTCCGCACTCTGTTCTGCAGACAGCATCACTCCGTTGTCACCAAGCTGCTTCAGAAGCCTGGTGAACTCGGCGTGGTTCGTCGTTTTTACGGCATCTGCTTGTTTGAGCAGCTGCAGCGGGTCACCAGATATAGGGGTGCCTGCGACGACCACGCCTATATGCATGGCCAGCAACACCGCCCCGTTTGCAAAGAGCGATCGAAGTCCCCCGCTCAAGCGGAACATCGAGCTAGCCCACCAATTCCGAAGCCGGGAGGATGAAATCTTTCACCTCGCCATCTTCGTGCGAAGGAGTCTCTTCGTTCTCTTGTTCACTCTCGTCTTCGTCTTCCTTGGCTGGAATCATCATGCCGAAAAGACCGCCTTGGCCAAGCAATGCGTCGAGACGAATTTTATCCTTGGCCAGAATGGCTGACCGTACTTCTTGATCAACTTCCGAGATTGCCAATGCAAGCTCCAGTTCATCTTGCGTTCCATGGCGTAACTGCGCATCCGCCCCCATCCTTTCGAGAAAATCGATAACGTCCGACATGATGTTGCCCCCCGGCTGTTGGTAATTCCGAAGTCTCAACACAATGACCGAGACTCCGGACAAATGTGTTTCGACAAAGTCGCGCCCCTAATGCATCAACGCAAGGCATAAGCCTCGCGCTGATATTGAATCTCTGCATGGCGAATGCATGCATCTGTGGAACATTTCCCCGATGAAAAACAGGCCGCCCACGAGCGTATCTGCTGTTCAATAGGTCTCAATACTATGCCTGTTTTGGGTCTGAAGGCGCTATATGCCGAATACGGCAAGTAAAAACGCCCGCCTACTCGGCGTTGAGTTCGCTGGCCGTCGCAAGATCAGGCACACCAAGCCGGCTCGGTGTCCGGCTGCAACGGATGTGCTGGCAGCACCACTACGTTGCTTACTCATCGGTGCAAAGTAGTGAGCAGCGTCATTCACTTCAGGTCGAGGATGTACCCGGCTTCGACGGAAACGCCTCCATCAATGGCCGGATCAGATCCAGCGGCAGCGGGAACACGATGGTCGAGGATTTGCCGTTGTTGGACATGTCGGCCAGCGTCTGCAGGTAGCGCAGCTGCAGGGCCTGCGGCTGTTGCGACAACATCGCGGCGGCATCGCGCAGTTTCTCGGCGGCCTGCATCTCGCCCTCGGCATGGATCACCTTGGCGCGGCGTTCGCGCTCGGCCTCAGCCTGGCGTGCGATCGCGCGCACCATCGTCTCGTTGAGATCGACATCCTTGATCTCGACGTTGGCGACCTTGATGCCCCAGGGGTCGGTGGCCTCGTCGAGGATGGTCTGCAAGGTGTGGTTGATCGAATCGCGCTGCGACAGGATCTCGTCCAGCTCATGCTGGCCCAGCACCGAGCGCAGCCGCGTCTGCGCCAGTTGACTGGTGGCCTGCAGGAAATTCTCCACCTGCAATACGGACTTGTCGGGCTCCACCACGCGAAAGTAGACCACCGCATTCACGCGCACCGAGACGTTGTCGCGCGAGATCACGTCCTGCGGCGGCACGTCCATCACGGTCACGCGCAGATCGACCCGGATCATCCGCTGCACCGCGGGGATCAGCAGCACCAGCCCCGGTCCCTTGGTGCCGGTGTAGCGGCCCAGCGTCAGCACCACGCCGCGCTGGTACTCCGGCAGGATCTTGACCGCGGAGAACAGCAGCATCACACCAAGGACCACCAGTATTCCGACAAATCCGAACATGATCATCTCCCTGAATCATCAAGCAATCATTGTGAGGTGGCCGAGCCGCTTTCGCATCCCACTGGTTGCGAGCGCATGACTCACACCGGCTCGACCCACAGTAGCAGTCCCTGCCGTCGCACCACGCGCACCCGCGCGCCGACTGGGAGTGCCGTATCGCAATGTACGCGCCAGCGCTCGCCGCGCAGCATCACCCATGCCTCGCCGCCGGCGCTCACCGGTTCCAGCAATTCTCCAAATTCGGTGAGCATGGCGACATCGCCGTTGACCGGATGCGCACGCCGCGAGCGGAACACCAGCCAGACGATCAGCGCAAGCAAGACCGCCGCGCCGGTGGCCAGCCCACCAATGACGCCGAGGTTGACGCCGTAACCCGGCACGCCCGCCTTCATCAGCATCACCGAACCGATCACGAACGACACCAGGCCACCGGCGCCGAACGCGCCTACGCTGGGATTGACCGCCTCGGCCACCAGCAGACCGACGCCAAGCGCCATCAACGCCAGCCCGGCGTAGTTCACCGGCAGCAGTTGCAACGCGTACAAGCCGATCAGCAGGCAGATGCCGCCGACGATGCCCGGCAACATGGCGCCGGGATGCAACGCTTCCAGAAGCAGGCCGAAGATGCCACCCAGCAACAACAGGTAGGCGATGGTGGGGTTGGTGATGATGGCCAGGAAGCGCGTGCGTGCGCCCGGCGTGTAGTCGCGCACGGTCGCGCCCTTGAGCTGCAACGTGACGCTGCGATCGCCCACCTGCACATTTCGACCGTCCGCCTTGGCCAGCAGGTCGGCAACATCCGTTGCCACGAAGTCGATCACGTGCTGTTGCGCCGCTTCGCTGGCGGTCAGCGTGGCCGCGCCGCGCACGGCCTGTTCGGCCCATGGCACATTGCGTCCGCGCAGTTGCGCCAGCGAGCGAATGTAGGCAATCGAATCGTTCAGTGCCTTGTGCGACTCGGCGTCGTCGCCTTCAGCCGGCTTGTCTTCCACCGTTGAGCTGGCCGCCGGCTTGTCAGCGGCATCAGGCATCGGTGTGGTGCCGCCGAGCTGGATCGGCGTCGCCGCACCCAGATGCGTGGCCGGCGCCATCGCCGCGATCTGCCCGGCATACAGGATGTAGGTGCCGGCCGAGGCCGCACGCGCGCCACCCGGCGCAACGTAGACCAGCACCGGCAGCCTGCAACTCAGCATGCTGGCGATGATCTGCCGCATCGAAGCGGCGAGGCCGCCGGGCGTGTCCAGCCGCAGCACGATCGCAACCGCACCGTCGGCCAGCGCACGCTGCGAAGCGTCGTCGAAGTATTCCGCCGCAGCCGGACCGATCGGGCCATCCAGCGCGATCTGCGCCACCATGGCGGTGGCCGCCGTGCGATCGACAGGCGCAGCTGGCGCCGTGGTCGAGGCCACTTGCATCGATACCAGGCAGAAAATCGCGAATCCACCGAAGCAGGACCAACGTGCCATCACACCGAACTCCCGGCGACATCAACGTCGATGTCGCCATCGTAGCGCGGACGATGTATATAAACCGATCATTCGCCGCTACCGGAGTACGAGCTCTGCGGTGTTGCTTAACGCGTGGCAGCCGGCACCGAGCAAGCCCGTGCAGAAGCGCGCCATCGACAAAATCCGCCTCAACTTGATGAGCCGGCCGGACAAGTCCGGCGCACACTGAAGCAGATCCTGTCCGTTCAACTGGAGACAGACATGCCCAAGATCGACATGACTTCCGTAGCCGAGCGCAAGGGTTCGGGCTATCCGGCGCCATTCGCGCAATATGCCGGCGAGCGCGTCAAGCAGGCACTCGGCCAGGCGGGTGGTTTGACTGATTTCGGCGTCAACCTCACGCGTCTGCCGCCGGGCACGTGGTCGAGCCAGCGCCATTGGCATTCGCGTGAGGATGAATTCGTCTATGTGCTGTCGGGCGAGCTGACCCTGATCACCGATGCAGGCGAGCAGTTGCTGCACGCTGGCGAGTGCGCAGCGTTTCCCAGAAATGTCCCGGACGGCCACCATCTGATCAACCGCAGCGACAGGATGGCCGTCTATCTGGAAATCGGCAGTCGCCGCAACGACGATACCTGCAGCTACCCCGACATCGACCTGCATCTCGAGCGCGCGGATGGTGGTTACACGCACAAGGACGGCACGAAGTACGCATAGGCGCCGATCAATCGTGCAGCGGCCAGCGGGCAAGTACCTGCTGCTGTGGCTGACCCACTACGCCATGGATGAGGGCGATTTCATCCACCCGCCACGACACCGGATCGATTGCCGTGGGTTGCAGCAGCACGGCATGACTGTAGGCCAGGGTGACATGCGGCATGAACGTTCGCTCCAGGTACCCGCCCTGCCCGGCCAGAAGCAGTCCGCGACGCAAGTCCTGCCATAACCGTTGCAACGACTCGGGAATCACCGAGCTGCGTAATACACACGGCGGTTGACGGCCGTGGAAACCCGCCGCGTGATCCAGCGTCCACACGAACGGGGCCACGCGGATGCTGTCCGCTGCAGCTTTCGTTGCGGCGACGATATCCGGCCGCAGCATCGAGTAATCGCCGAGGAAATGCAGCGTGGCGTGATAACGGGCGGGATTGACCCAACGGGCGCGCAGTTCGGGGCACTGGGTCTTCAGTGCGTCCGCCACGGCGGTCAGGCGGGTGCGCACGGACTCGTCGGGAATCAGCGCGAGGAACAGACGATGGACTTCAACAGGCCCGGCATGCGCGCCGCCGAGCAGGTCGAGTTGCGGAATATCGGTCGGGGGTTTTCGATTAGCCATAGCTGCCATGTAACATGCAAACTGCGTTGAAGAGTGACTCCATTCCGGCCTCGGAAGGAGCAAAGCCTGACTAGTGTTGCTTGGCTTGCTGCTGCTTCTGCCGCCCTTTCTTGAGCAGCCCATCGAGCACCAGCGCGCTCAGGCCGGGAAAGAAGCTGGCCAGTTTGCTGACGAAACCGCGGCTGGCTGGCAGCGTGATTTCGAGTGGCGCCCGGGTCAGGGCGCGATCGAGGATCGCGTCCACGACTTCTTGCGTGGTCAGCGAACGGCTGCCGGAGAATGTCAGTGCAGCCTGTTCGTAATCCACCTGCAGGTCCAGCATCGGCGTCTGCACCGCGTCGGGACAAACCACGGTCAGCTTGACTCCGCTGTCGCGCAGCTCTTGTGCCACCGCCAGCGTGTAGCCACGCACGGCGAACTTCGACGCGCTGTACAGCGACAGGCCGGGGATTGCCGCGATACCGGCGAGCGAGGCGATGTTGACGATATGGCCGTTGCCCTGCGCCTTCATCAACCGCGCCGCCGCGCGGGTGCCGTGGATGGTGCCCTTGGTGTTGATGTCGATATGGAAGTCCACCTCGGCCGCAGTGGACTCATGGCAATAGCCGGGCTTGAGTACGCCGGCCACATTCACCAGCACGTCGAGCCGATCCCAACGCTGTTTCAGTTGATCGAGCAAGTCGTCCCACGCTGCTGCATCGCGCACATCCAGCGAAGCAATCCACAACTGTTCTGTCGTGGCTGCAAATGCCTTCAGAGACTCCATCGGCGCCGGATTGATGTCCACTGCGCAGACACGCTCGCCACGCTGCAGCAAGGCCGTGGTCAGTTGCGCGCCGATGCCGGAGGCAGCGCCGGTAACGAGGCAGGTCTTCATCGTGTCAGCTTCCGTACAAGATGGTTGGGCCGCTTACGCGCGCGTCGGCAGGTGCAGCGTGCCGTAATGCAGATCGCCCACGCTGACGGTGGGATGCGTGCGCGGGAACAGCCAGTGTCCCTGCGCCTCAGAGCTGGGCGCCATGTTCGGATAGCCGTCGAAACGTGGGGACGGCCCGGCGATTTCCTTTTCCTGGATCATCGAGATGTACTGATCCACGCCGTATTCCATCGTGTTGCCGTTGAGGATCACTTCCGCGCCGGTATGGCGGGCGAACTCTGCCACGCCGGGTACACGCGAGTGCAGCGGCGCGTACGCATCCAGCGACACGCCATTCTCGCTGGTGACATGGATGCCGCCGTCGGTGGAGGCGACGATCGAATGGTTGCCCTCGGTGTGCCCCTTGGTGCGCACCAGCGCCACACCCTCGCCGAGGAATACATCGTGATCGAGCAGCACTACCTTGTTCGCCGGCACGTGCTTGATGCCGTCCGGGCAATACCACTGGTTCTGCCACGGAATCAGCGATTGCGCGCTCTCCCACTCCTCGCGCATCACCAGCAGTTTCGCGTTGGGGAAGATCGCCGGCTGATCGTCATCGCCAAGCCAGCGCGTCACACGCTGCGTGTGCAGATGGTCGTAGGTGAGGTAATCGATGTCCTCGGGCTTGAGGCCGATGCTGGCGAGGCAGTTCAGCACGGTGTTGGTTTTACGGAAGATCAGGCGTTCGACCATGCTCTCGAACGGTCCGCTCTTTTTGCCCAGCCGGGTGAAGAACGGCGTCTCCTTCTGGTGCTCCCAGTCCGACGGCGATGCCAACAAGGTCTTGATGCCGTCGACCGACTGGAACTGGATCACGAACAGCCGGTTGACCAGGTGCAGATACGGCGAGAACGAATTGAATGCATTGAGATAGGCGTACTTGGTCGGATACGGCACCCGTACCAGTTCGCACGAGCGGTAGAACAGCACCTTCGACTGCGCCAGCAGATCGCGCCGGAAATCCCTGGCCGCCTCGCGCACGTTGTGGATGCGCTCCAGCGGCCGCGCAGCGTTGCGCGTGCCATCGAAATGTTTGCTCTCACGAATGATGCTCATCGAACCATCCCATGCACGTTGATGATCGACGGCCCTGCGGCCTTTACCAAGTATGCCGGTGGAATGGGGAGCGCTGTCTACTACGATGTTCGCAGTCAGGTTTATTCCATCGAGGCGGATGCCGAAGGCAGCGTCTGCCCGATCAAGCGTGCACGAATCGCACGCAACTGGGTCTTGATCTTCGCCTCATTGGCAGAACCGACGCGGAGCAGCAGCTTCTGCCCGGCCGACAGCGACTCCAGCGCGGGATCGGTGTAGACGTAGTGCGTGTTCGAATGCACCAGCGCAGGTGATTGGGCTGGTTCCGGTGCCGTCAACATATCGTCGATCACCACGATCAGCCGGTCATTGAAGTAGCCCTTTGGGTAACCCAGTTGCCGATAGGCTTGCTGGAACAACGGATACGCGTGCACATACCAGGCCACCAGCGCCTGCGGATCGACACCTTGGATGATCTGCATGTAGGGTGCGTAGCGCGCGGCGTTCTGCGTGCCTATCACCGTCGTGCCGTCGCTGTCTTGCGTGATGACCGCACCTTTCGGCGGATGCACTGGCAGCATGTAGGTGCTCAAGCCACGACGCGGCAGCGCATCGATAGTTGCCACGATGCGCGCGATGATCTGCTGGCGCACCAGAAGTGATGACAGATCGCCGCCACTGGCCAGCCCGGCGAGGGCCGACGCCACATCGGCATCGCTGTTATCCAGCGCCGGCAACGCGGCAGTCGAGGCGATCGCCGGCCCGGCTTGCGCCTGTTCGATCGGATGCTGGATCGGCATGTTGGCGGCGCTGATGGCAGCCGAGGCTGAAGCGGCTGGTGCACTCGCACTTGGTGGCGCACTCAGATGCATGGCCTTGCGTGCCAGGTACGCGCCCGCCAGCAGAATGCCCAGCACCACGATCACCGCCCCGATCCAGCTGCCCACCGATGCCTGTTTGCTCATGATTTTTCCTGCCGCTATACCCGATTGTGCTGTTTGACTTGGCTGCGCACCATTCGTTCATCCTGCAAGGCTTTCCTCCACCTGAACCAGTGCAGACACGCCATACAGGCATTGCAGATAGGATGGTCACGCTTGCGCTCCGCTCCAGTGTCCCGACGACCATCACCGTCCCGCTCCCCACTCACGCTTCATCCCGCTTGATGTTTGTCGGGACGATGCCCTCACGGGAGTGCCCATGGCGGGCTATACCACTCGCGAACTCGTGGTCCGCCTTGGCGGTCACGACTACCGCATTCGCGCGCTGAGCGAACTGCAGCAGTTTGCCGACCCCCATCAGCTGGGCGATCGCATCGGCATATCCTCGGCACTGTGGAGCCTGTTCGGACAAGTGTGGCCGGCGGGCCGCGTGCTGGCCGAAGCCATGTGCACGCACGACATCGTCGGCAAACGCATCCTCGAACTCGGCTGTGACCTGGGCCTGTCCAGCGTGGTGCTGCAGCAGCGCCACGCCGACATCACCGCAAGTGACCATCATCCTCTGGCCAAATCGTTCCTGCGCCACAACACCGCGCAGAATCCATTGGCCACCATCGCCTGTTGCGACCTGCGCTGGGAAATTCCGGATACCGTACTGGGCCGCTTCGACCTGATCATCGGCAGCGACATCCTGTACGAGAGCGGACATGCCGATCTGCTCGCCGCGACGGTGCACCGACACGCCCTGCCCGACGCCGAGGTGCTGATCACCGACCCCGGCCGCGGCAACAGCGCACCGTTTACCCGCGCGCTCGCCGACCAGGGTTTCACCGTCATCGAACTGCGCAGCCGTTTCGATGACGCCGATGCCGCGCCGTTCCGCGGCCACCTGCTGAGCTATCGGCGCGGCAACGTGATGATGGACGGGGTACCGACGCACGCTCACTGACCGGCGGCCGACACGCCGGTTCGGCCGGTATCTCTCCGATAACAATACGGTCACATGCCGGTGACGCGGCCGCGACAAAAATCAGGCATCACCAGCCTGCGCCCGCGCGATACACCCGATCCGCCACCGCCACGCGTGATTGATGCCAGGCTGGCACACGGAGGGAGCGTCCATGAAAACCCGATGCGTCTTCAGCACGTCCGACCTGACCGCCGCGCGTGTCGCCATGGCCGCGGCGCAGGAAGCCGGCATCGACGATCGCGACATCTCGTTGGTCGCGCGCGAGGACATCGAGCTGGAAAGAATCCCCGATCACCTGATGCAGGGCCGCAACGACTTCTATCCGGCCGCACTGCGCGGCGGCGCCTGCGGCGGTGGCACCGGCCTGCTGCTGGGACTCATCGCCGTGGCCGTGCCGCCGCTGGGCGTGACCCTCGCCGGCGCGGCGGCGATCACCGTGGCAGGCGCCGTGTTCGGCAGCTGGATCGGCGAACTGGTCGGCTTCGAGGTACCCGACGTGGTCAGCCGCAAGTTCAAGGACGAGATCGCCGCCGGCCGCATCCTGGTGGTGATCGACGCCAACAAGGAACAGCTCGCGCTGGCCGAGCCTGCGGTCGCGCGCACCGGCGCCACGCTGCTGCCGTTCCACGCGCATACCGTGCTGACCTGAGCGCGCTCTGCGCTTATGTCTTCAGCCGATAGCCGCTGCGGAAGATCCACCACACCAGCGCGAGGCACACGGCGAGGAATACCAGGGTCATGCCCACGCTGACGCCCAGGCTGACATCGGACACGCCGTAGAAGCTCCAGCGGAATCCGCTGATCAGGTACACCACCGGATTGAACAGGGTCACCTTCTGCCAGAACGGCGGCAGCATGTGGATCGAGTAGAAGCTGCCACCGAGGAAGGTCAGCGGCGTGACGATCAGCAGCGGCACCAGCTGCAGTTTCTCGAAGTTGTCCGCCCAGATGCCGATGATGAAACCGAACAGACTGAAGGTCAGCGCAGTGAGTACGAGGAAGGTCAGCATCCACAGCGGATGCGCGATCTCGAACGTGACGAACAGCCGCGCGGTGACCAGGATGATCAGGCCCAGCAGGATTGATTTGCTCGCCGCCGCACCCACATAGCCGGCCACGATCTCGAACGCGGACACCGGCGCCGACAGGATCTCGTAGATCGTGCCCACGAACTTCGGGAAGTAGATGCCGAACGAGGCATTCGAGATGCTCTGCGTCAGCAATGACAGCATCACCAGCCCGGGCACGATGAAGGCGCCGTAGCTGACCCCGCCGATCGCTGTCATGTGCGAACCGATCGCCGAGCCGAATACCACGAAGTACAGCGAGGTGGAGATCACCGGCGAGACGATGCTCTGCAGCAGCGTGCGCCAGGTACGCGCCATTTCGAAAAAATAGATCGCGCGGATGGCATAGATGTTCATGCGCGCTCCCTCACCAGGTCCACGAAAATATCCTCCAGCGAACTCTGGCTGGTCTTGAGGTCCTTGAAGTCGATGCCCGTCTCGCCGAGCCGGCGCAGCAGCACATCGATGCCGGTGTGCTCGCCCTGCGCGTCGAACGTGTAGACCAGCTGCTGGCCGTCGGCCGACAGTTCCAGCGCATAGCCAGCCAGCGCCTCCGGAATGGCTTGCAGCGGGCTCTGCAGCTGCAGTGTCAGCTGCTTGCGGCCGAGCTTGTTCATCAGCTCGGCCTTGTCCTCGACCAGGATGAGTTCGCCCTTGTTGATCACGCCGATGCGGTCGGCCATCTCCTCGGCCTCATCGATGTAATGCGTGGTCAGGATGATGGTGACGCCGCTGGCGCGCAGCGCACGCACCATCGCCCACATGT
>DAHUXL010000010.1 GCA_027307195.1 Rhodanobacter sp.
AGGACCTGCGCGACGAGTCCGATCACGAGAACCCGATCCGGCTGGTGCTGGTGCCGCGCTCCAGCCGCGTCGATGCCGACGAGCTGATGCCGCACCTGTTCGCCACCACCGATCTGGAGAAGAGCTTCCGCGTCAATCTCAACATGATCGGCCTGGACGGCCGGCCGCAGGTGAAGAATCTCAAGCGCATCCTCAGCGAGTGGCTGACGTTCCGCACCAGTACGGTGACCAAGCGTCTGGAACACCGCCTGGCCAAGGTCGAGCGCCGGCTGCACCTGTTGGAAGCGCTGCGCATCGCCTACCTCAACCTCGATGAGGTGATCCGCATCGTGCGCAGCGAGGACGAGCCCAAGCCCGTGCTGATGGCACGCTTCAAGCTCAGCGAGGAACAGGCCGACTACATCCTGGAAACCCGCCTGCGCCAGCTGGCGCGGCTGGAGGAGATGAAGATCACCGCCGAGCGCGACCAGCTCGAAGAGGAGCGCGCGAAGATCAGCGTGCTGCTGAAATCGCCGGCCAAGCTGAAGGGCCTGATCAAGGAAGAACTGCGCGCCGACGCGGCGAAATTCGGCGACGACCGCCGTTCGCCGCTGGTGCAGCGCGAAGCGGCGCAGGCGCTGGACGAAAGCGCGCTGGTCGCCAGCGAGCCGGTCACCGTGGTGCTGAGCCAGAAGGGTTGGGCGCGCGCGGCCAAGGGCCACGACATCGATGCCGAGGGCCTGAACTATCGCGAGGGCGACGGCCTGCTCGCCACGGTGAAGGCGCGCACCACCCAGCAGGTGGCGTTCATCGATTCCACCGGCCGCAGCTATTCCACCCCGGCGCACACCCTGCCCTCGGCGCGCGGCAACGGCGAACCGCTGACCGGCCGCTTCAGTCCCGTTGCCGGCGCCAGTTTCGATGCGGTGATCGCCGGCGACAACGACACCCGGCTGATCCTCGCCACCGACTTCGGTTACGGCTTCGTCACCCGCTTCGAATCGCTCACCGGCCGCAACAAGGCCGGCAAGCAGATCATCAGCCTCAGCGACGGCGCGCATGTGCTGGCGCCGCAGATCAGCGCAGATCCCGCGCGCGACCGTATCGTGGTGGTCACCACCGAAGGCCATCTGCTGATGTTCTCGGTGGCTGAATTGCCGGAACTGGACAAGGGCAAGGGCAACAAGCTGATCGAGATCCCCAAGGCCAAACTCGTCAGCGGCGACGAACGCGTGGCTGGCGTGGCCGTGGTCAGCGAGGGCAAGGGCGAGGTCACCATGTATGCGGGCCAGCGCAAGCTCACGCTCAAATGGGCCGATCTGGTCGAATACGGCGGCAACCGCGCTACCCGCGGCGGTGTGCTGCCGCGGGGCCTGCGTCGGGTGGAGCGGATCGAGACCACTGGCTGACCTGCGTACACAGATTCTTGTGGGAGCGACTTCAGTCGCGATGCTTTTTGCTCTTGAGGCCAGGAATCAAGAGCATCGCGACTGAAGTCGCTCCCACAGTCTTGGGAACGGCAGGAACTTGTCGGCGTCCGGCATTTCCAACAGGGACGTACACGCCAACGCGGCATCACGCGTTGAATACGTGACAACCCGGAGTACGCATGAACATCCAACGGTTTCTTCCCGCCCTGCTGGCCAGCCTGCTGACTACCTCGGCGTGGGCGCAGACGGCCGCCAAGCCGCTGAACCTAAAGCTGCCACCCAGCGATCTGCCGGCGGCCAGTTCGACGGCGGCCAAACCAGCCAGAGCGGCGCCCGGCGTGTACTACGGCGATACCAGTGGCCGCATGGGCAACAACGACACCGCCGTGGCCGCGACCTCCAACTGCGACGACTACAGTTACAACCAGCCGCAGGTTCACGGCAGCGTCGGCATGGGCGTGGTCAGCGGCAACCATGTCGGCGGCAGCTACCAGGCCGGCACGGTCAACCTCACCAAGGCATTCGGCAGTTGCGATCACCCTACCGGTGGCGTCAGCATCTCGATCGGCGGCGGCACCGGCAACTTCCACGGCCGCGGCCACTGATCGACAGCACAAGGCAGACGGAAACCACCCATGCACGGCGAATACAAGATGCCCGGCGGCAAACTGGTGGTGATCGACCTGGATGTACGCGACGGCCGCCTCGCCGATGTGCAGTTGAGCGGCGATTTCTTTCTGGAACCGGACAGCGCGCTGCACGCCATCAACGCCGCGCTGGAAGGCCAGCCGGAACAGGCCAGCGAGACGGCGCTCGCCGATGCCGTGCTCGACGCACTTCCGCCTGATGTGATGATGTATGGTCTTTCACCGCAAGCCATCGCGGTCGCCGTGAGCCGCGCTCTGCACAGGGAAGCCGAGGCATGATGCGTACCGATTGGCGCGACCACGACTGGCAGCTGATCCACACGATTCCGCAATCACCGTCGCTGCACATGGCGCTGGACGATGTGCTGACCCACGAGGTCGGCGCCGGCCGCCGCAAACCGACTCTGCGCATCTGGGAGTGGGCTGCCCCGGCGGTGGTGATCGGCCGCTTTCAGTCGCTGCGCAACGAGGTCGACGCTGACGCGGCGCAGCGCCACGGCATCGAGGTGGTACGTCGGGTCAGCGGTGGCGGTGCGATGTTCATCGAGCCGGGCAACACGATCACCTATTCGATCTACGCGCCGCAGTCGCTGGTCAAGGACCTGTCGTTTCAGGAAGCCTATGCCTTCTTCGACGCGTGGGTGCTGGAGGCGCTGGCCGAACTGGGCATCAAGGCGTGGTACCAGCCGCTCAACGACATCACCTCCGAGGGCGGCAAGATTGCCGGTGCCGCCCAGGTGCACCGCGGCGGCGCCGTGCTGCATCACGTGACGATGGCCTACGACATCGACGCCACGAAGATGCTGGACGTGCTGCGCATCGGCCGCGAGAAACTGTCCGACAAGGGCACCGTCAGCGCGGCCAAGCGGGTCGACCCGCTGCGCAGCCAGACTGGCCTGCCGCGCGAGGCGGTGATCGAGCGCATGGTCGCCACCTTCCGCCGATTGCATGGTCTCAGCGACGATATCGTGCGACCGGATGAGCAGGCGCGGTCCGAGGAGCTGGCGCTGGGCAAATTCTCCAGCACCGCGTGGCTGGCCGACGTGGCATAGTCCACGCATGCACTTGTGGGAGCGGCTGCAGCCGCGATGCTCTGATTGAAGCCGCTCCCACAAATAGAACTACAGCCGCGTATACGACCACGACTGCATGCGCCCATCCTTGTATGGCATCACGCCATGGAACGGACGCGGATCGGCATCGAACACCAACGGCAGGAAATGCCGGTCGCCTTCCCACATCGGCAGCGTGAGCAAGCGCTCCAAGGCGACCCACTCCAGGGTGCCTTCGGGATTGGCCGTGAACGGGGTACCGCTGTAGCGGTCGATCACGAAGATGAAGCCAAGCCAGTCCTCGCCCTGCTTGCCGAAGCCGGGCCAGTTCAGCGTACCGCGCAGCTGCATCGACTCGCAGCTGATGCCGGCCTCCTCGAGGATCTCGCGCTGCATGCAGCTGGCGATGTCCTCGCCCGGCTCCATCTTGCCGCCGAGGCCGTTGTACTTGCCCAGGTGCTGGTCGTCCGGGCGGGCATTGCGATGGATCATCAACACTTCGCTGCGGTCAGGCGACAGCACGTAGCCGAGGGTTGCCACTATCGGGGTATAGGGCATGGCAGCAGCACCGTAAAAGGCCCAGTTTAACGGCAGCTGCACGTCCCCGCCGAATCAGGCTGAACAACTGCCTTCATCGGGCTTGCACCCGCACGGCAGGGCGGCGACCATCGACGGATGCACCGATCCCCCTCACTCCAGCTCCGCATCTGTCACGCCCCACGATTACTGCGTCGCTTGCTGCTTGCGTTGCTGCCGCTGGCCCTGCTCCTCAGCGCACCTGGCTGCACACCGGCCGCACAGGCGCTGGACAGTGGCGAGCTGGCGTTCGAGGGCCAGAATTACCGCATTGTCCATCTGGATCTGAAGCGCGAGCAGCTTGGCCTGCACTGGCGCGACCCGCAGAGCGGCCAGCCGTTCGGCAGCATCGAGACTTTGCGCCAGTGGGGTGCCGCGCATGGCCAGCGACTGCTGTTTGCGACCAATGCCGGCATCTACGACCACAAGTTCGCCCCGCTCGGGCTGTACGTGGAAAACGGCAAGACCGTGGTGCCGCTGAACCTGGCGCATGGCAATCCCGCGTCCGGCAATTTCTCGCTATTGCCGAATGGCGTATTCGCGATCTATCCGGACGGGCATGCCGCGGTACGCACCAGCGCCGCGTTCAAGGCCGAAGGCAAGCCGGCGCAGTGGGCCACCCAGTCCGGTCCGATGCTGCTGATCGACGGCAAGCTCAACGAGCAGTTCGTCGACGATTCGTCCAGCCTGAAATGGCGCAGCGGCGTCTGCGTGAAAACTTCCCATGAAGTGGTCTTTGCGGTGAGCGAGGCGCCGGTGAACTTCCACACGTTTGGACGTCTGTTCCGCGACCGGCTCGGCTGCCGCGATGCATTGTACCTGGATGGCAGCATCTCGCAGCTGTACGTCGACGGTGAAGGCTACACCGGCGCGCCGGCCTTCATGGTCAAGCCCTACGCCGGCATCTTCGCGGTATTCACCAAGCCATGATGACGCGGCGCTGGCGTGTTCTGCGCACGCTGCTGCTCGTCCTGCTGTCGCTGCTGCTGGTTGCGTTTGTGGCTGGCTGGTACCTGCTCGCCGGCAGCCGCGCCCAACTCGATGGCGTACACCGGATCGCCAGTCTGTCGGCGCCCGTCAGCATCGGCCGCGACGCGCTGGGCACGGTCACCATCGAAGGCGGCAACCGTACCGACATCAGCTACGCGCTCGGTTACGTGCATGCGCAGGAACGCTTCTTCGCGATGGACCTGATGCGCCGCATGTCGGCTGGCGAACTGTCCGCGCTGGTCGGGCCGGCGGCGCTGAAAACCGATCTCAACCATCGTCGCCATCGCCTGCGCGCCGTGGTCGAGGCGGCCTATGCGCAGTTGCCTGCGGCGCAGAAACACGAGCTCGACCGCTATCGCGACGGCGTCAACGCCGGGCTCGCCGACCTGCGCGTGCAGCCGTGGGAATACCTGCTCCTGAACGCCAAGCCGCAGCCATGGCGATCGGAAGACAGTGCGCTGGTGATCGCGGCAATGTACTTCGATCTGAACGGCGACGGCCGCAACGAGCGGGAGCTGCGCTTTGGCCAGATGCGCGCAGTGCTGCCCGATCCACTGGTGGATTTCCTGCTGGCGCCGGATCCCGACTGGGAGGCGCCGCTGAGCGGCCGGCTGTCACGCTCGCCGGTGATCCCTGCGGCCGACGTGTTCGACCTGCGCCATCTTGCATCGACGCAACGTTCCGCCAGCCTGAGCGCCGCGCTGGCGCCGGCGCTCGATGCACCGCGCCCCGGCAGCAACAATTTCGCCGTCGCCGGCACGCTCACCGGCACCGGCGCGGCCATGCTCGCGAACGACATGCACCTGGCCCTGCGCGTACCGAACATCTGGTTCCGCACCCGCCTGCGCTATCCCGACGCCAGTGCGCCGAACGGCCAGCGCGACGTCAACGGGGTCAGCCTGCCTGGCACACCTGCCGTCGTGGTGGGCTCCAACGGCCAGATTGCCTGGGGCTTCACCAACAGCTACGGCGACTGGCAGGACTGGGTGCGCGTGCTGCGCGATCCGGCCAATCCCGCGCGCTACAAGGTGCCCGGTGGCTGGGCGACGATCGAACACCACGACGAGCACATCCAGGTCAAAGGCCAGCCCGACACCATCCTCACCGTCGAGGACACTCGCTGGGGCCCGGTCATAGGCGAGGATGTCGACGGTACGCCGCTGGCGCTGGCATGGATTGCCGACCGTCCACGCAGTTACAACCTCGACCTGATGCAGCTGGAACGCTCGCGCGACGTGTCCGCTGCGCTGAACCCGGCACCGCACTTCGGCATGCCGCCGCAGAACCTGCTGGTCGCCGACAGCGCCGGGCATATCGGCTGGACCATCGCCGGCAACGGCATTCCGCTGCGCGTCGGCATCGATCCACTGTTGCCGTCGGACTGGTCGACGTCTGGCAACGGCTGGCAGGGCTGGGCCGCGCCCGCGCAATATCCGCGCATCGAAAATCCCGTCGACGGCCGCCTGTGGACGGCGAACAACCGCACGGTCGACGGCGATGCGCTGGCTCTGCTCGGCGATGGCGGCTACGACCTCGGTGCCCGCGCGCAGCAGATCCGCGACGACCTGCAGGCGCACGGCAGCTTCACGCCCGGCAACCTGCTCGACATCCAGCTGGACAACCGCGCTTTGCTGCTGACCCGCTGGCAGCAGTTGCTGCAGCAGACCTTGGCCGACAGCAAGACACCGGCACTGATGCAGTTGCGCCATCTCACCCAGTCGTGGCGCGGACGTGCCGCCGTCGACAGCGTCGACTACCGGCTGGTGCGCGCCTTCCGCAGCCGGGTCAGTGAGCTCGTGCTGGCGCCGTTTGTCGCGCAGGTGCAACAGCGCTACCCGGACTTCAGCTGGCCCGCCGCGAGCAGCGTCGAGGCGGCGGTGTGGCAGTTGATCCGCGCTGAGCCGCCGCAACTGCTCGATCCGAAATATGCCGACTGGCATGCCTTGTTCACCGCTGCCGCCAGCCAGGTGGCGACCGAGCTGGGCCGGCAACCCGGTGGTCTCGCCGCACGCAGCTGGGGTGAGTACAACCGCAGCGCGATCGATCACCCGCTGTCCGCCGCGTTGCCGCACTGGCTGGCCCGCTTCATCGACATGTCCGATCAGCCGCTACCCGGCGACAACAACATGCCACGCGTCGCCACGCCCGGCTTCGGCGCTTCCGAGCGCCTCGACGTATCGCCCGGCCACGAAGCCGAAGGCGTACTCGAGATGCCCGGCGGCCAGAGCGACAACCCGCTATCGCCCTATTACGGCGCCGGCCACGAGGACTGGGTCAACGGCAGACCGACGCCGCTGCTGCCTGGGCCCACGCAGTACAGCCTGGTGCTCGAACCGGCTGGTAACGGATGA
>DAHUXL010000011.1 GCA_027307195.1 Rhodanobacter sp.
CCGGTACCTTCGATATTGCTGATGCAGCGACCGCACAGCTCGGGATGTTCGGCATGCCTGCCGACATCGTCACGGCGGTGCCAGCAGCGCACGCATTTCGCGGCCTCGCTGACACTGGCGGACACCCACACTTCGGCACCATCCAGATCCACTTTCACCGCACCCTCGGGACGTGGCGTCAACGGCGCCAGGTCGAGATCGGAGGTGATGAAGAAGAAGCGCAGCTCCTCCGCAGCCACGGTATAGCGCGACTGCGTGGCGACGTCGGCGTGGATCACCAGCTTCGCTTCGAGTGCCGCACCGATCTGCTCGGCCTTGCGCATGCCTTCGAGCACGCGCGAGGCGGTGTCGCGGATCGCCAGCAGATCGGCCCAGTAGCGCCGCTGCTCCGGTGAACCTTGTGCAGCGGCCAGGCCGTCGTACCAGGTCTCGAACAGCACGCTGTCGTCGCGTTCGCCCGGCAACTGTTGCCAGATCTCCTCGGCAGTGAAGCTCAACACCGGCGCCAGCCAGCGCACCAGCGCCTCGGCGATGCGGTACATCGCGCTCTGCGCACTGCGCCGGCCACGGCTATCGGTCGGCATGGTGTACAGCCGATCCTTGGTGATATCCAGGTACAGCGCGCCCAGCTCGTTGGTGCAGAAGTTCTGGATGCGTGCAATCACTTCCGGGAAGTCATAACGCTCGTATGCGGCCAGCACGGCCTGCTGCACGTCGTACGCCTGCTGGATCGCCCACTGGTCCAGCAGCAGGCTTTCTTCGACCGGCACCAGATGCGTGGCCGGGTCGAAGCCGTCCAGATTGCCGAGCAGGAACTTCGCCGTATTGCGGATGCGCCGGTAAGTGTCGGATACGCGCTTGAGGATCTCGTCGGAGACGGTCATCTCGTTGCGGTAATCCGCCGAGGCCACCCACATGCGCAGCACGTCGGCACCGAGCGTATCCATCACCTTCTGCGGCGCGACCACGTTGCCCAGCGACTTGGACATCTTGCGGCCATTCGCATCGACTGCGAAACCGTGGGTGAGCACCTCGTCGTATGGTGCACGGCCATGGATTGCCGACGAAGTCAGCAACGACGACTGGAACCAGCCGCGATGCTGGTCGGAGCCTTCCAGGTACATCACCTTGTAATGCGACGCAGGCCCTTGCTGCAGTTCCTGGCGCTGGCCGATCACTGCGAAATGGGTAACGCCGGAATCGAACCAGACATCCAATACATCGGTGACTTTCTCGTAATCGTTCGCCTGGTCGCCAAGCAGCTCGGCCGCATCCAGCGTGAACCACGCATCGATACCGCCCTGCTCCACTTTCTTCGCGACCTGCTCCAGCAGTGCCACGGAATCCGGATGCGGCTCCTGCGTGGCCTTGTGCACGAACAGCGCGATCGGCACGCCCCATGTGCGCTGGCGCGAGATGCACCAGTCCGGGCGTCCGGCGATCATGCCGGCGATGCGCTCCTCGCCCCAGCCCGGCACCCAGCGCACGCTCTTGATCGAGGTCAGCGCGGTTTCGCGCAGCGACGCCTGCTCCATCGAGATGAACCACTGCGGCGTGGTCCGGTAGATCACCGGCGTCTTGTGGCGCCAGCAGTTCGGGTAACTGTGTTCGATCTTCGCGAACGCGAGCAGCACGCCGCGCTGGCGCAGCAGGTCGACGATCGCGTCGTTGGCCTTCCAGATGTGCATGCCGCCGAGCTCAAGCGGGTCGGCGGTCGGCGTGTCGGCACGATAGGTACCGCGCGGCTCGATGTAGTTGAGCAGGCCGATGCCATACTCGCGCGCCGCCACGAAATCCTCGACACCGTGGTCGGGCGAGGTGTGCACGGCACCGGTGCCGTCCTCGGCGCTGACGTGCTCACCGAGGATCACCGGCACTTCGCGCGGGTAGAACGGATGATGCAGCTTCAGGCCTTCCATCGCCTTGCCCGATGCATGGCCGAGCACGCTCGCCTGCTCCAGCCCATAACGCTGCGCGGCCTTGTCGGCCAGAGCGCTGGCGACCACCAGCAAGACGCGCCTGCCGTCGCGCGACGGACCTTCGATCAGTGCGTATTCAAGTTCGGCGCCCAGCGACACCGCTTGGCTTTCCGGCAGTGTCCACGGCGTGGTGGTCCAGATTGGAATGGCGACGACCGCATCGCCTGCGTCCACGCCGAACTTTGCTGCGAGTGCCTTCGCATCGACCGTGTCGTAGGCCACGTCAACCGCCGGCGAAACCTTGTCACCATATTCGATCTCCGCCTCGGCCAGGGCCGAGGCACAGTCGAAGCACCAGTACACCGGCTTGGCGCCACGCACCACGTGGCCGTTGGACACGATGCGCGCCAGCGCGCGCAGCATGTCGGCCTCGTAGCTGAAGTCCATCGTGCGATACGGCTTCTGCCAGTCGCCGAGCACGCCGAGCCGCTTGAAGTCGGTGCGCTGGGTGTCGACCTGCTCGGCCGCGTACTCACGGCATTTCTGCCGGAACGCAGCAGCATCGAGCTTGTCGCCCGGCTTGCCGAACTTCTTTTCCACCGCGATCTCGATCGGCAGGCCGTGGCAGTCCCAACCCGGCACGTACGGCGCGCGATGGCCACCCAGCAGCTTGGACTTGACCACCATGTCCTTGAGGATCTTGTTGACTGCGTGGCCGATATGGATCGAGCCGTTCGCATACGGCGGGCCATCGTGCAGCACGAACACGCTGTCGCGATGAGCCGTCTTCTGCTGGATCTGCGCATAGCGGTCGACCCGCTCCCACTCGGCCAGCCAGCCCGGCTCGCGCTTCGGCAAATCGCCGCGCATCGGGAAGTCCGTCTGCGGCAGGTTGATCGTGCTCTTGTAATCGTGGGTCATTGCGTGGATGCCATCACTGAAGTGTTGCCGTCCGCCAGCGAGCGGACAAAGAGTTCAAAGTTAAACGATACGTGCGCGCACCGGAAGCCGGTTCACGCGTCGACCAGCCGCGGATTCATGCCCAGCAGCTCGCGCGCCTTGCGGGAATCCAGCGCCATCTGCGTCTTGAGCGGCTCCAGCCCGTCGAATTTCTGCTCGTCTCGCAACTTGGCGACGAACTCCACCGCCATGCGCTGCCCGTACAGGTCACCGTCGAAGTCGAACAGATGCACTTCCAGCAGCGGCTCGCTGACCTGATTCACTGTCGGACGCACGCCGAGGCTTGCCACGCCCGGCCAGCTGCACTCGCCTTCCCCCAGACCCACCCGCACCGCGAAAATGCCATGCACCGGGCTGACCCGCTGCTGCAGGTGGATGTTGGCGGTGGGATAACCGAGCGTGCGGCCGAGCTGGTTGCCGTATTCGACCTTGCCGTCGATCACGAACGGCCGACCCAGCAACGGTTCGGCACCGGCAAACTCGCCGGCGGCCAGCAATGCCCGTATGCGGCTGGCGGAGACGCGTACGCCATCGAGCTGCACCGGCGGCATCGTGCAAGCGGCAAAGCCGAGCTGCGCGCCCATTTTTTCCAGCAGCGCGACATCGCCAGCGCGCCTGTGGCCGAAACGGAAATCACCACCCACCCATACTTCACGTGCCGCCAGCCGCTCGACCAGCACGCGCTGCACGAAATCCTCGGCCGACATCGCGGTCAACGCCTGGTTGAAGCGCAGCAACAAGGTGTGTTCCATGCCGGCGGCGGCGAAGCCGCGCAGCTTTTCGCGCACGCTGGACAGGCGCGGCACCGGTTCGGCGGAAAAGAAGGCACGCGGCAGCGGCTCGAAACTCACCACCACCGGACAGCAGCCGAGCGTCTGTGCGCGGTCGTGTACTTGCGTCAGCAGCGCCTGATGCCCGCGATGCAGGCCATCGAACGCACCGACCGCAATCACGCTGCCGCGCGGCGCCAGACAAGGGCCCGCAACATCCCTGGAAAGTCTCATCATCGCGTGAGTATAACGGTCGCGCAGGCGCTGTTGAGGTTGCCCGCTGACCTCATGCGGCACGCAGGTCGCGCAGCCGGAAGCCGCCGGCAAACAGCATGCCGACATAAGCCGCACCGCCGGCCGTCACCAGCACCAGCAGACGCCACAGCCGGGTCAACCAGCGTACGTTGGACCAGTCCGGCCACAGCCAGCGTCCCAGCAGCAATACCGCCACCATCACCGTGCACGCCAGCACCAACCGCAGCAGATGGCGCGACCAACCCGGCTGACGCTGGTACACACCGGATTTCTTCAGCCAGTGCCACAGCAGGTACAGGTTGACGTAGGAGGCCAGCGCGCTGGCCAGACCCAGCGCCATATGCAGGCCAGGCAACTGCGCCAGACCCTCCAGCCACGGCAGCTGTTTCAGCGCGGCCGGCGCCCACAGCTCGAACAGCAGGACCAGAAACAACACGTTCAGCAGCATGTTGGTGAGCATCGACGCCACGCCCGCGCGTACCGGCGTGCGCGTATCCTGGCGTGCATAGAACGCCGGCAGCAGCACCTTCACCAGCGCAAACGCCGGCAGCCCGAAACTCAGCGCGGTAATCGACAGCGTCGCCATGTCGGTGTCGTGCGCAGTCCAGTGGCCGTGCTGGAACAGCGTGGCTACCAGCGGCCCGGCCAACAGCATCAAACCGAACATCGCCGGCACAGCGATCAGCAGGGTGACGCGCAGGCCCCAGTCCAGCGCGCGCGAAAAACCGGCCTTGTCGGTGGTGACGTGATGGCGCGACAGCGACGGCAGGATCACCGTGCCCAGCGCCACCCCGAATACGCCCAGCGGCAGCTCCAGGAAACGATCCGCCTGTGACAGCCAGCTCTGCGAGCCGACGATCAGGTAGGAGGCGATCACGGTATCGAACAGCAGGTTGATCTGCGCCACCGACGAACCGAACAGGGTCGGCACCATCAGCCGCATGATCTTCCGCACATCCGGATGACTCCAGCCCCAGCGCGGCAAGGTCAGCAAATCCAGTCCGCGCAGCGCCGGCAACTGGAACAGCAGTTGCAGGACGCCGGCAACCATGATCGCCCAACCCATCGCCAGGATCGGCGTCTGCAACCGCTTCGACAACCACAACGCGCCGGCGATCATGCACAGGTTGAGGATTACCGGCGTCAGTGCCGGCAGGCCGAAACGGTGGAAACTGTTCAGCGCACCACCGGACAACGCGGTCAGCGACACGAACAGCAGGAACGGAAAGGTCAGCCGCAGCAGCTCGACAGTGAGTTCGAACTTGCGCGGCTCGTCGATCGCGCCTGGCGAAAACAGCGTGGTCACCTGCGGCGCAAAGATGATGCCCAGCGCGGTGATTACCAGCAGCACGCCGCCGAGCGTGCCCGATACCCGTGACATCAGGTTCTTCAGATCCGCGTGCGAGCCCTTTTCCTTAACCTCGGTGAACACCGGCACGAATGCGGTGGAGAATGAGCCCTCGGCAAACAGCCGGCGCATGAAATTGGGGATGCGGAACGCGACCCAGAACGCGTCGGTGGCCCCGTTGGCGCCGAATGCGGCATTGATCGACATGTCGCGCACCAGGCCGAGCACCCGCGAGATCATCGTCATGCTGCTGAACGAGAGCAGCCCGCGGAACATGCTGGGGGACTTCATGTTGCTGTCGTTACCTTCTGCGCCGATCTACGGGGCGCGTAGTTTGACAGCCGCCGCAGGCAAGATGACAGCCCGTGATGTGGCAAAATGCCGATGCCGTGACCGCCGGGATCGACCACAGATCCGTGGCGACCCGCCGGCCACTGTCTAAATGATTGACGCAACGGCGAATCGACCGCATAATTGGCGTCTTTTTCCAACCCCTAACACTGCATTCCGGAGTTCTACCTTGGCCAACATCAAGTCCGCGAAGAAGCGCGCGCGCCAGTCCGAACAGCGCCGCCTGCGCAACATCAGCGCCCGCTCCATGGTCCGCACCGCCCTGAAGAAGGTCGTCAAGGCCATCGAGGCCAAGGACAAGGCCGGCGCCATCGCCGCGTTCACCATCGCCCAGCCGGTGATGGATCGTTACGCTGCCCGCGGCCTGATCCACAAGAACAAGGCTGCCCGCCACAAGAGCCGCCTCAACGCGAAGATCCGCGAACTGGCGTAAGCCGGGGCGCGATACGTGTTGCACAAAAAAGCCGGCGCCAGCCGGCTTTTTTGTGGGTGTTCTTCGCAAGAGAACCCCCTGCGCGCGACTACAGCACTGTCACCTCACTTCACTGCCGCGGACGAAATTCCAGTGGCATCGGTTCTGTCCGTGCCGCTGCTGGCGGCTTGGTTCCGCAGGCGCCGCAAGTGCTGCAACCGTCGCTGCAATTGCCGGTCGCCTGCTTCGGCTGCAGGCGCTGCCCGAAAGCGCGCACCCATGAGGCATGGCCGGAGCGGCTGAAATAAATCGAGGCTGCCGCCAGCCAGCGGTTGGTAAGCGTGGGTGCCAATTTGCGGAACACGATCAGCACACTGGCCAGCACGATCAGGCCGATCACCAGGTATTGCACCAGCAGGTTCGTGCTCATGTCAGCATCCTCGTCACCTGGTAGACGATGAACGACGCAGCGTAAGCCATGCCGAACATGTAGCCGAACGAGATCGCCACGTTGCGCCAGGAGTTGGTCTCGCGACGGATCACCGCCAGCGTCGACATGCACTGTGGCGCATACGCGAACCACACCAGCAGCGACAGTGCGCTGGCCAGCGAGATCTGACCGGCCAGCGCATGACTCAGTCCACCACTCGCCTCGCCGCCGACCAGATAGACGGTCGCCAGCGCCGCCACCGCGGTCTCGCGCGCGGCGAAGGCCGGAATCAGCGCCAGGCTGATCTGCCAGTTGAAGCCGATCGGCGCAAAGATGTATTGCAGGCCGCGCCCGAGGTAGCCGGCGAAGCTGTAGTTGATCGCCGGTCCGGTCGCGCCTGCCGGCGGCGACGGAAACGTGGAGATGAACCACATCAGTACGGTCAGCCCCAGGATCACCCCGGTCAGGCGCTTCAGGAAGATCGCGCCGCGCTCGTACAGGCCGATCGCCACGTCGCGCAGCTTCGGCATCCGGTACGACGGCAGCTCCATCAACAACGCATGCTCGCTCTTGTCGCGGCGGATGTGCTTCATCACCCAGCCCACCGCCATCGCGCCGAGAATGCCCGCCAGGTACAGCGAGAACAGCACGATGCCCTGCAGGTTGAATACGCCGAACACGTAACGGATCGGTATGAAGGCGCCGATCAGCAGCGCATACACCGGCAGCCGCGCCGAACACGTCATCAGCGGCGCGATCAGGATCGTCGCCAGACGGTCGCGCGGATCCTGGATGCTGCGCGTGCCCATGATGCCGGGGATCGCGCAGGCAAAACTGGACAGCAGCGGGATGAACGAGCGCCCGGTCAGCCCCACCGACAGCATCAGGCGATCGAGCAGGAACGCCGCCCGCGGCAGGTAGCCGGACTCCTCCAGCGTGAGGATGAACAGGAACAGCACCAGGATGACCGGCAGGAAGCCAAGCACAGTACCAATGCCGCCAAACAGGCCGTTGGTGACCAGACTCTGCAGCGGGCCGGCCGGCATCAGCGCGGCAACGTGCTCGCCCAGCCAGCCGAAACCGCCGCCGATCAGGTCGCTCATCGGCTTGCCCGCGGCATACACCGCCTGGAACACCAGGAACATCACCACGGCGAGAATCAGCAGCCCGAATACCGGGTGCAGCGCCCAGCGATCGAGCGCATCGTCGAGCGCTGCGGTGGTGCGCGGCATGGTCACTGTCGCGGTCAGGATTTCGCGCACCTGTGCATGCAGGTCGGCACGGCTGGCCGCATCGTCCGGCTGTGCCGGCGCCGCGGTGGGCACCTCGCCGTCAACCCGTTCGATCAGCGCCTTCGCGCCGCCGCGCCTTACCGCAATGGTCTCCACCACCGGCAGGCCGAGGCGACGCTGCAGCTCCGGCACGTCGATGACGATGCCGCGCTGACGCGCGGTGTCCATCATGTTCAGCGCCAGCACCACCGGCCGGCCAAGACGTTTCACCTCCAGCACGAAGCGCAGGTGCAGGCGCAGGTTGGTGGCGTCGGCCACGCAGATGATCAGGTCCGGCGCCGCCTCGCCCGGGTAGTTGCCGGCGCAGACGTCGCGGGTGATCTGTTCGTCCGGACTGTTCGCCTCGAAGCTGTAGGTACCCGGCAGATCGAGAATCTGCAGCACGCGGCCGGACGGCGCGGTGAAGCGGCCCTCCTTGCGCTCGACGGTGACGCCGGCGTAGTTCGCCACCTTCTGCCGGCCGCCGGTGAGCTGGTTGAACAGCGCGGTCTTGCCGCAGTTCGGGTTGCCGACCAGGGCGATGCGCAGGGTCGAGGCACTCATGCCGCCGCCTCGCTGCGCACGCTGACCCGGGCCGCCTCGGCACGACGCAGGGCAAAACGGGTGTAGCCGATCTGGATCAGCACCGGATCGCCGCCCATCGGTCCGATCGCCACCACCCGCACCGGTTCGCCCTCGACGAAGCCCAGGTCACGCAGACGCTGCGCAATCGGATCCGCCGCATGCGCATCGTGCACGCGGTCGACCACGGCGGGAGCACCTTTGGGCAATTCGGACAGACGCACAGGCGGCCTCTCAAATAAGAATTGTTCGCATTGTAGTCCTTTGTCCGTTCCGCTGCATCACGCCGGGTTACGGCGATGGGCAGCGTTTATCATGGGGTTATTTGCAGGGCCGACCGATGACCGATTCCATCCTGAGCGAGCGCCGTGGTGCGGTGGCATGGCTCACCCTGAACCGCCCACAGATCCACAACGCATTCGACGACACGTTGATTGCCGCGCTCACCGACGCGCTGGCGCGGGCCAACGCCGACCCGGCGGTGCGCGCGGTGGTGTTGAGCGGCAACGGCAGCTGCTTCTCCGCCGGCGCCGACCTCAACTGGATGCGCGGCATGGCCGGAGCCAGCGAGCAGGAAAACCGCGAGGATTCGTTGCGGCTGGCGCGGCTTATGCGCAACCTGCAGTTTCTGTCCAAGCCGACCATCGCGCGGGTCAACGGCGCCGCCTACGGTGGCGGCGTGGGCCTGGTCGCCTGCTGCGATATCGCGGTCGGCGTCGACAGCGCCAAGTTCGCGCTGTCGGAAGTGAAGCTGGGCCTGGTGCCGGCGGTGATCTCGCCGTACGTGATCGCGGCGATCGGCCTGCGCGAGGCGCGCCGGCTGTTCATCACAGGTGAGGTGTTCGATGCCGCTGTCGCCGCACGCATCGGATTGCTGCACGCAGTGGTGTCCGCCAGCGAGCTGGATGAGGCCATCGAGCGACAGATCTATCTGCTGGCCAAGGCCGGCCCGCAGGCGCAGCGCGAGGCGAAGCAGCTGGCCTTGCGTATCGGCGGTGTCGATCCGGCGCAAGCCGAACGCATCGACGCGGCCAATGCCGAACTGATCGCCCGCCTGCGCGTCTCGACGGAAGGCCAGCACGGCCTCGGCGCCTTCCTCGACAAGCGCGCGCCGGCATGGGTCGGCAACGTGGTGCAATGAATGCTTCAAGAAGCTCACCTGTGGACTGGCCGCCCTGCGCGAGATACGCATGAACCATCCCATCGTCGACATGGCCGAATTACCGGGATGGCGAGTGCTCCGATAGCCGCTGCAATCCACTCCACACGGTGCTGCCATGCTGCGCCGCGCATCGGCGGCAACAGCGCAATCTGCTAGTTTTACTGGCTTTGCATCGACACGAACGGTTCCAGGGATACTGCATGTTCGAACGCGTACTGATAGCCAACCGCGGCGAGATCGCCTGCCGCGTGATCCGCACCTGCCGCCGGCTCGGTATCCACACCATCGCGGTGTACTCCGAGGCCGATCGCGATGCGCAGCACGTACGACTGGCCGACGAGGCGTGGCCGATCGGCGGACCGCGCCCAGCCGACTCGTACCTGCGCGGCGACGTCATTCTCGACGTGGCGAAGAAGACCGGCGCGCAGGCGATCCATCCTGGTTACGGTTTCCTGTCCGAGAACACCGGCTTCGCCCGCGCCTGCATGAAGGCCGGCATCGCGTTCATCGGGCCGCGCCCGGAAAGCATCGACGCGATGGGCTCCAAGGCTGCCGCCAAGGCATTGATGGAGCAGCACGCCGTGCCGCTGGTGCCGGGCTATCACGGCGAAAACCAGGACAGCGCCTTCCTTGCCGTACAGGCAGCGAAAACCGGCTTCCCGTTGATGATCAAGGCCGCGGCCGGTGGCGGCGGCAAGGGCATGCGCATCGTGCGCAACGCAGGCGAGTTCGCCGATGCACTCGCCTCGGCGCAACGCGAGTCGGCCAGCTCGTTCGGCGACACGCGCGTGATTCTCGAACGCTACGTCGAGCATCCGCGGCATATCGAATTCCAGGTGTTCGGCGATACCTACGGCAACGTGATCCACCTCAACGAGCGCGAGTGCTCGGCGCAGCGCCGCTATCAGAAGGTGCTGGAGGAAACCCCCTCGCCGTTCCTCGACGAGGCTCGCCGCAAAGCGATGGGCGAAGCGGCCGTAGCCGCGGCGAAAGCGGTCAACTACGTTGGTGCCGGCACGGTGGAATTCATCGTGGCGCAGAGTGGCGAATTCTTCTTCATGGAGATGAACACGCGCCTGCAGGTCGAGCATCCGGTCACCGAGCTGACCCTGGGGCTCGATCTGGTCGAATGGCAGCTGCGCGTCGCCGCTGGCCAGCCAATGCCGTTGCACCAGGACCAGGTCCACGCGCATGGCCATGCGATCGAGGTGCGCCTGTATGCAGAAGATCCCGACCAGAATTTTCTGCCCGGCTCCGGCAAGCTGCAGACCTTGCGTCTGCCCGCACCGTCGCCACATGTACGCCTCGATGGCGGCGTGATCGAAGGCGACACGGTGACGATCTTCTACGACCCGATGATCGCCAAGCTGATCGTGTTCGATGCCACACGCGAGCAGGCCTTGCAGCGGCTTCGTGAGGCGTTGGCAGCATGCGAAATCGTCGGGCCGAAATCGAATATCGGCTTTCTCGAACGACTCGTCCGCCATCCAGCGGTGGTCGAAGGCCGCATCGACACCGGCTATCTGGATCGCCACCTGGAAGAATTCCTGTTCGGCGAAGTGGTACCGACGGATCAGGTGCTGTTCGCTGCGGCTGCCGCTGCCCTGCTCCATGACGAGCTGAGCATCAACACCACCGCGGCCGACCCGTATTCGCCGTGGGCGCGCGCCGACGCCTGGCGCATCGGCCATGCAGGCAAGCGGATCATCGCGTTGACCTTGCGCGAACAGCGTTACGATATCGAGGCACACGGCCATGACGGCAGCTATCAGCTGCGCCATGGCGAGGCGACTTGCGAGGTGCGCGGCGCGCGCCTGCTCGACGACAACCTGAGCGCCCGCTTCGACGGTGAATCACAGCGCGTGCCGCTGCGCACCGATGCCGCCCACGTGCTGCTACATGACGCCCACGGGCAACGCTACAGCTTCGCCCGCGCCGCCGCGTTCGCCTGGGAATCGAAGGACGCCACCGGCGGCAACCAGATCATCGCGCCGATGCCCGGCCGCATCGTGCTGGTCAAGGCCAAGGCGGACGACGTCGTCGAGCAAGGCCAGGAGCTGCTGGTGATGGAGGCGATGAAGATGGAGCTGGCGTTGAAAGCACCGCGCGCCGGCACCATCGAAAGCATCCATGCCACGCAGGGCGAATTCGTCGAGGCCGATGCCGTGCTGGTACGTTTCGCCGACTGATCGGAGCACAAGATGACCACATCCAACCACGTCCGCATCGTCGAAGTCGGCGCCCGCGATGGCCTGCAGAACGAGAAGACGCTGCTGCCGGCTGATGTGAAGATCGCGCTGATCGACCGGCTGTCCTCGACCGGCCTGCAGACCATCGAAGCGACCAGCTTCGTCAGTCCCAAGTGGGTGCCGCAACTGGCCGATGCCGCCGAAGTCTTCGCAGGCATCCGCAAAGTGCCTGGTGTGAGCTACCCGGTGCTGGTGCCGAACCTGCAGGGTTATCAGCGTGCGCGCGAAGTCGGCGCCACCGAGATCGCGGTGTTCACCGCCGCCTCGGAAGCCTTCAGCCGCAAGAACACGAATGCCTCGATCGACGAATCGATCGAGCGCTTCATCCCGGTGATCGAACAGGCGCAGGCCGACGAGGTCAAGGTGCGCGGCTACGTCTCCACCGTGCTCGGCTGCCCGTATCAGGGCGAAGTGCCGGTCAGCGATGTGGTGCGCGTCGCCAGGCGCCTGTACGAACTGGGCTGCTACGAGATCTCGCTGGGCGACACCATCGGCGTCGGCACGCCGGCGAAGGCACGCGCGATGCTGCGTGCGGTCGCGCAGGAAGTGCCGATCAGCGCGCTGGCGGTGCATTTCCACGACACCTACGGCCAGGCGCTGGCAAATATCCTCGCCTGCCTGGAAGAAGGCGCGCGCGTGGTCGACAGCTCGGTCTCCGGCACCGGCGGCTGCCCGTACGCGAAGGGTGCCACCGGCAACGTCGCCAGCGAGGACGTGGTCTACATGCTGCACGGCATGGGCATGAGCACCGGCGTCGACCTCGACCTGCTGGTCGCCACCGGCGCATGGCTGGCCGCGCAGTTGCACAAGGACACCGCCAGCCGGGTCACCCGCGCGCGCACCGCCGCAGCCTGAACGTCTCGCGAAAACCCGCACGCGGTCGCTATCATCGGGTTTCGACTGATGGGGTGAAGCGATGCGCGCGAACCTGACGACATGGTGGTATGCAGCAGCGCTGCTGCTCGTGCTGTATGCCCTGCCCACGCTGGCTGCCACGCCGAAAGGCGACTGGTTGCTGCTGCCCGATCGCGTGTGGACCGGCGATGGCGACGTCGCGCATCGCGGCTGGGCGGTGCTGGTTCACGACGGCATGATCGCGGCGGCCGGTCCCGTTGCCTCGGTACACGCACCCGCCGGCACGCAGCACGTCGAGCTGCCCGGCGCCACGCTCACGCCCGGCCTGATCGACCTGCACTCGCACCTGTTCCTGCATCCGTACAACGAGACGTTGTGGAACGACCAGGTACTGACCGAGCCGCAGGACTACCGCACGCTGGAAGCCGCCGCGCACGCGAAGTCCACCCTGCTGGCCGGCTTCACCACCTTGCGCGACCTGGGTACCGAAGGCGCCGGTTATGCCGACGTGTCGGTGAAGCGCGCGATCACGGAAGGACTGATTCCGGGCCCACGGCTATTCGTGGCGACCCGTGCGATCGTCGCCACCGCCAGCTATGGCCCGGGTCCGCGCGGCTTCCGTCCGGATCTCGACCTGCCCGGCGGCGCGCAGGAAGTCAGCGGCGTCGATGCCGCAATGGCGGCGGTGCGCGAACAAGCCGCACGCGGCGCCGACTGGATCAAGATCTACGGCGACTATCGCGTCGGCCCCGACGGCAGCACCGCACCGACCTTCACGCCCACGGAACTGAAAGCGCTGGTCGACACCGCGCACCAGATCGGCCGTCCGGTTGCCGTGCATGCCGCCAGCGACGCCGGTGTGCGGATGGCGGTCGAAGCCGGTGTGGACAGCGTGGAGCACGGCTACGGCGCCAGCGAGGCCACCTTCAAGTTGCTCAAGCAGCACGGCACCGCCTACGAGCCGACGCTTACCGCAGTCGAGTCCACCGCCGAATATTTCGAGCATTACGTGCCGGGCAAGAGCGAGCCGACGGCGCGCATGCGCGAGGCTGAGCATGCGTTCCGCACCGCATTGAAGCTCGGCGTGACGATTGGCAACGGCAGCGACGTCGGCGTGTTCGCGCACGGCGAGAACT